>NZ_BAABGZ010000019.1:0-29446 GCF_039541835.1 Hymenobacter saemangeumensis
TTTGCCCTGAAAATTGCCCTCTTCATTTTTGCCCACACCCTCCACCAAGCCGGCCTATAGCCCGCAACTTGGGTTTGCAAGCTGAATCTCACCACCCGATGCCGCTCATCACTCCCGACGACCTGCTTGAAACCCTGGCCAAGCTGCGGCAGCGCGGGCTGCCGTTTCTGCTGTCCAAGCTGCGGCTGAGTGCCCTGGCCCGTACCCGCTCGGCTTTCGACGACCCGGCGCTGCGGGCGGCCAACTGGTGGCAGGTGCCGGCCGTGCGCCGCCGCTGGAACCAGCGCATGACCGGCAGCCCGACGCAGCCCTACGAGCCCTACGTGGCCGAAAAGTACCTGGCGGGCCGCACCGGCCTGCGGCTGCTGTCGCTGGGTAGCGGGGCGGCTTCCCACGAGCTGGCCTTTGCCCGGCTGCCGCACTTTGCCGAGGTACGCTGCGTCGACATCGCGGCGCGGCTGCTGGCCCAGGCGGCGGCCACGGCGCAAAAAGAGGGCCTCCGCAACTTTCAGGCGGAGGTGGCCGACGTGAATGCCCTAGCTATTGAGCCGGGCTCCTACGACGTGGTGCTGTTTCACTCGGCCCTGCACCACTTCCACAACGTGGACGGCGTCGTGGCCCGCGTGCGCCGGGCCCTGCGCCCCGACGGCCTGCTGGTGCTCAACGACTACGTAGGGCCCGCCCGCCTGCAGTGGACGGCCGCCCAGCTGGCCGAATCCAACCGCATTCTGCGGGACGTGCTGCCCCGGGGCTACCGGGTGCGCTACCTCTCGCGCCAGCTCAAAACCAGCGTCAGCGGCCCCGGCCTGTGGCGCATGCGCCTGGCCGACCCTTCCGAGGCGGCCGAGTCGGACCGCATCGTGCCGGCCCTGCGCCGCCACTTTCAGCCGCTGGAAGAAGCCGCGCTGGGCGGCAACATCCTCACGCTGGTACTCAAGGATATTGCCCACCATTTTACCAACGAAGGCAACGCGGAGGCGCAGGCCCTGCTGGCCGAGCTGTTCCGGCTGGAGGATGCTTTTCTGGAGAAGCACCCGAGTGATTTGCTGTTTGGGGTGTACCGGCCGCTGTAAGTGGTAGAAGACTGCTGGCCTGGCCATGGCTTTAGGACAGGATTCGCAGCGAATCCGCATGAATCAGTGGGGAGCCCGCGTAGCGTCCTTCGCGCGGACCATTCTCGAGGTTGAGCACGCCGCGGGGGCAGGCCGTGGAGCACATGCCGCAGCCCACGCAGCTGGCCCGGATGATGGGCTCGCCGCGCTGGGCGTACTGTTTCACGTCGATGCCCATCTCGCACACGTTGGAGCAGTTGCCGCAGGAGATGCACTGCCCGCCGTTGGTGCTGATGCGGAAGCGGGAAAAGTGCTTTTGCAACAAGCCCAGGTAGGCAGCCATGGGGCAGCCGAAGCGGCACCACACGCGGTTGCCCAGGATGGGGTAGAAGCCCACGCCCACCACGCCCGAAAACAGGGCCCCGATAAGGAACCCATACCATTTGGCGGCCACGTCGCCCACCTGGCCCAGGAAGTTATTGCCCCAGCTGTAGTTTACCCATAGCAGGGCAGTAATAATGATGATGGCTCCAAAAATGGGGTAGATGAGCCGCACTTCCCAGCGCCAGGCCTGCCGGCTTTTGTCGGACAGCTGCCGGTAGGGGTCGCCGGCGGTTTCGGCCAGGCCGCCGCAGCCGCACACCCAGGAGCAGTACCAGCGCTTGCCGAAAAAGTAGGTGAGCACGGGCGTAGCCAGAAAGCTCATCATGGCCCCCCAGAACACCATGAACACACCCAGCGCCTGCCCATTTTCCAACAAGTAGTTGACGTCGTTGGGAAACAGGTAGCCATACTTCAGGGGCCAGAAATAGGTGAAGTAAAACTCCGGCTTCTGAAAAAGCTGCAGCAGGCCGGGCAGGATGAAGGCAAAGCCGGTCTGAAAAAACATTACCGACAGCGTGCGAATCACCTGGTAGCGGGAGTGGCGGTATTTCCACAGCGCCCGGCCACCCATGAGCAGAATGGCCAGGGTGTAGAACGTGCCGTAGAGAAACCACTGGTTGGCAGGCTGCCCGCGCAGCCACAGGCTCAAGCCGTCGAGCGGGCGCACCAGGCGCTCCAGATATTCCGGGAACCAGTAGAGCAGCACGTAGAAGCCCGTCAGCACCAGGCCGGTCACCCAGGCTATGCTGCCCCGGCTGGTGCTGCTGCGCAGCCAGAGGTTGTCTTGCTGCACCCCGGCAGGCCGGCGGCCAAACTTCAGCCAGCTCCAGCCCAGGGTGCCGGCACTCACCAGCCCCATGCCCGCGTAAAGCCAGGCCACCTGCCGCCCGGTATCGGCGTCGGCGGCGGTGAGCAGCAAGGCCAGCAGGCCCGCAGCAATCACCGCGAGCCAGCCTTTCTCAGCCGGTGATGTATCTGGAAGTGGTGCAGCTGGGTACATGAGAGGCAATGAAAACGGAAAAGCGCGGCGCAGCTCCTGGTATTAGTGATGGTGGTGCTGGTCGGGTTTACCAAACAGGTTGATAAGGGAGCCAACGATGTACAGGGCCGTCCAGCACACGTAGAGCCAGGGGAAGCCCGCGGGCAGCGGGTTTGCCACCAGGTACTTGATGATGAGATGAGCGGCGCCACTCATTATCACTCCGGTAAGGGCAATGAACTGAAAGCTGTTGAGGGCCGACGGGCGGTATAGCTTGGAGAAATCCACGGGAAAGAGAAAAGGCGAAGTATGAAAGGCAGGCAGACCAGCCGCCGGCTATTTTAGCTTAAACAGATAAGCACCGCTGAGCTGCACGGTGCGCAGGCCCAGCTCGGGGTCGGCCGTGGTGTTGAGCGCGGCGCCGTGGCGTTGAATGATGGGGGAGAAGCCCGCGCTGGCGCTGAGCTGCAGCTGCAGCCGCCCCAGCAGAAAGCCGAATCCTGCCTGCAGGCCCATATCCGTAGAAGCCATGCCACTGCCAAAGGGATGAGTAGGCGTGGCGCTGCCTTTGCTCAGCTGCTGGCTGCCTTGCTCCTCCGTGGTAATGTCGTTGGTCTGGGAGTCGTAAAAGGTTTGGCTGTGGGTTACGGTTCCACCCAGGGGAATGGCGAGGTATGGGCCGGCAAAAATCTGCAGCTCCGGCGAGTAGTCGGGGCTGAACACCAGGTTGACGGGCAGCTCCAGAAAGTTAATGCCAAAGCGCCGGTCGCTGGTGTAGCGGGCCCCGTTGCGGCTGTCGTACTGCGCTTCCAGGGTTTTTACCCTATAGCCTTTGCGCACAAACAGCAAGGACGGCTGCAAGGACAGGTTCCCCCCAAAGTCAAGGCGCATCATCGCACCGGCGTGGGCCGTGTAAATGGGGTCCGACGGCGGGCCGTCGTAGTTGCTCAGCACAGAATAGTTGACGCCGGCCGAGGCCCGGGTAAACCCCACCTGTGGGCCGATAAAAATTTCGGTCTGGGCCTGGGCTGGGGCGGAAAGTAGATGGAATCCGGCAGCCAGGCCGGCGGTCAGCAGCTTGCGTTTCATAAAAAAGTTTACTGGGTAGAAGTAAGATGACCGGTAGCCGGGAGCCAGCGGCTCCACAAGCCTTTTTTTTGCTGGAGTGGCACCGCCAGCTGCGGAAACTGCTTGGAGAAGGCCGCCACAATGGCCTTTTCTTGCTGGGGGAAAAACTCCGGGTCGAAGTTAGCTGCCCCGAGGCGGGCCATAACGTCACGTATTGGCACCTGCTGCCGAATCCACTGCTCGCATACCTCATGGCGCAGGCGCAGGCCCATGCCATTGAAGCCGACTACCGCATGGGGCGCCTCAGCGCGGAAATATACCCGGAAGCCCACCGGCCGGGTAGCATGCTGCCAGTAGAAGCTGCTCAGCTCCTCGGGCAGCTCGGCCGGGGCCTGGCCGTAGGTTTGGTATTCGAGCTGAAAGAACTTGGCCGAGTTATACCAGGGGCCGCGCTGGTAGGGGGTAGGCTGCCCGCAGAGGGTGTGGGCTACGGTTTCGCCCTGCATGCGGCCGGTGTACCAGAGCTGCTCTATGGGTACTTCCCCCGCCCCGGGCCGGCGGTGCTGGGCGCAGTCGCCGGCCGCGTACACGTCCGGGGCGCTGGTCTGCAGCAGCTCGTCCACCAGAATGCCGCGCTCGGTTTCCAGGTCGGCCGTGCGGGCCAGCGCCAGGTTGGGCGCCACGCCAATGGCCAGGCCCACCCACTGACAGGGTATTTCCTCGCCGGTGGAGGTGAGCACGGCCCGCACCCGGCCTTGCGCGTCGCCCAGAATTTCGCGCAGCTCGGTGCCGTAGCGTACGTCAATGTGGTGGCTGCGCAGCTGCTGGTCTACCAGCTGCGCTTCTTCGGGCGGCAGCACGCTGCCCCAGTAGCGGGTGTCGCGCACCAGCAGCAGCGGCTCGATGCCGCGGCTGTGCAGCATCTCGGCTAGCTCCACCCCGATAAGGCCGCCGCCTACCACCACACCGCGGCTAATGCCCTGGGTGTCGCGCGTCATGCTCTCCAGGTCGGGCAAGCTGTAGAGGCCCTGCACGCCGGCCAGGTGCTGCCCGGGCCAGCTCAGGCGCCGGCTTACGGAGCCGGTGGCCAGCAGGAGCTTGTCATAGGAGAGGGTGGCGCCATTATCGAGCTGCACCTGCCTGGTACCCGTATCGAGGTCGGTAGCGCTGGCATGAATAAGCTCCAGGCGGTTTTCGGCCCAGAACCAGTCTTCGTAGGGCTTGATGTCCTGGTAGCGCAGGTGGCCCATGTACACGTACATCAGCGCGGTGCGGGCGTAGTGGTGGGCAGTCTCGGCCGAGACAATGGTAATGCGGGCCGCGGGCTGCAGCCGGCGCACGGTGAGGGCGCAGCTGATGCCGGTGATGCCATTGCCGATGATGACCAGGTGCATGCAGGGAAGTAGAGGAGACGCAGATACGGACTGCTGCCGGGGCCGGATTGGCCGGCCATGCCCACCCAAATGTAGCTTCAAGGGCACACAATTGGTCGGGCTGTCGGTTGTATTGACTACCGGGTATTGCTTTCGCCCCCGCTCACCCTACATTAGTACTTATCCTCTCACCTGTTTTTCCATTGCTATGAACGTTTTGCATTTTCGGAGGCTCTTCATCTCAGGCCTGGCGGCCCTGTGCATCCTGCTCACCAGCCAGCAGGTGACGGCAGTGGCGCCACCCACGCCCAACCTGACGGCGGCCACGGCGGCATTCTTCAAGAAGTTTGTGAATGCCGATGGCAACGTCAACTACGCCGCAATCAAGCGCAACCCGCTGGAGCTGAAAGGGCTGCTGCGTCGCTACGAAACCTTCGATGCCGCTTCGGCTTCCGACGACGACCGCAAAGCGTTTTATATGAATGCCTACAACCTGCTGGTCATTGCCCAGGTAGTAGAGCGCTACCCCCTGGCCTCCGTGGAGAAAGTGCCCGGCTTTTTCGACCGAACCCTGGTAAGCGTGGCCGGCGATAAGCTGACGCTCAACGACCTGGAAAAGCTCAAGCTGCGCGAAGCCTACAACGACCCACGCATTCACTTTGCCCTGGTGTGCGCCGCTAAAAGCTGCCCGCGCTTCAACCGCGATGCTTATACCGGCAACAGCCTCGATGCCCAGCTGACGGTACAGGCCCGGCGCGTGCTGCAGGACCCCCAGTTTATTCGGGTAGATGCAGGAGCGAAAAAAGTGCACGTCTCGCCAATCTTTAAATGGTACGAAGCCGACTTCAAAGCCAGCGGCAAAACCGGGGTGGCGTATATCAACCAGTTCCGCGACAGCAAGACCATTCCGGCTGGCTATGCCGTTGATTACTACCCCTACGACTGGTCATTAAACGACCAGAAGTATTAATTGCTGATGTGCTGATGTGCTGATGTGCTTAGGTGCTTAGGTGCTTAGGTGCTGATGTGCTGGTTGTTTGATGTGCTGATATGCTGGAGTAATGATGTGATTTTGGTGATGAGGTAAGCCTGGGTAGCAGGGGCTGCTTTAAAAGTGGATTTGAAACGGTTTAATCAGGGCCGCGTACTTCCTCCATCAGCACTTAGTACACCAGCACATCAGCACATCAAAAAATCAGCACATCAAAAAATTGCTTCACTCACCATAATCCTTCATCATGCTACCAGATAACTTCTCCGGCGACGGCACCGACCCCAACGAAGGCGAGCACGCCCGCATCACCGAAAACAAGGACTTCCCGCAGAACGAGCAGCTGCAGCGGGAAAAGGAATACCAGCAGGACCAAAGCAACAACAAGGCCAGCAGCGACCCCACTGCCGCCCGCTACATTGGGGCCAATGGCTACCGGCAGCGCAACAACCAGAAAGACCAGCTGGAGAACCTGACCATTCACGGCGACGACATCAACCCCGGCGGCGGCAACGAGCACCATTCCGCCGGCGAGCAGGCCCAGGGCCCCGGCTTCGAAGCCGAAGGCAGCATCGAGCTCGACCACGAGCTGCGCACCCGCGAGCAGCCTTTCGGGGCTAAGGAACCCACCGGCCCGGCCCGGCCCATCACGGGCGATGGCACGGTAAGTAACCCCTAGAAGTAACTAAGCACCATCCCGAGCCAGCGGCCCTGTGACTGCCGATATGTATCGGCAGCCACAGGGCCCTTTTGCTGTAGTGAGCCGCTCGGCTGTAAGCACTTGCGCCGGCCTGCCAGACTACAAGGGTTTACCTGGTGTTCGGGATTCCAGTGCGCTTGGAGAAACAAGTGAAAAAAACGGTGAAAACGATTGAAAGACGTAACAAACTCCTAACTTGCGCAGACTTGGTGAGCCATGTTTACCCTTTTTTTTGCGTCATTCCAACTCAACTTCACCCCCTTTTTTAATTTCTATGAGCAACGAAAATCTACCCACGGACAACGAAAGCTACGACCCCAATCTGGAGGCCGAGGACGAAGAGCTTTCCTCGGGCAATAACCGTTTGGCCCTTATCCTGGGAGGCATCATGCTGCTGCTGGTGGTGGGCTATCTGCTGCTCCCCAAAGGCAAGGGCGACGGACTCGAAGGCATGACCCCAACCTTCATGCTCGATGATGCGGCCGTGACAGCCACGGCCCCCACTTCGGAAGACAGCATTGCCGCCGGCCTGAAAGCAGCGCCGCTGGCTACTGCCACCGCGGCAGCTGCTACCACCACCCGCACCGAGCAACCGGCAGCTGAAGGGACGCCCACTGCGGCGGCCCCCGCCAGCACCCAGGCCGCCAGTGCCCCGGCTGCCTCGCCCGTAGCGGCCGCTGCCAGCCCCGAGCCAGCCGCCGAGGCCCCCGCTCCCGCCGCGGCCCCCGAACCGGCCGCCGCAGCCAACGTCACCCTGACCGGCCGGATTGCGGATGAGAACGGTCGCCCCCTGGTGGGCGCTACCGTCATGCTGCGGGGCAGCAGCAAAGTCACCAGCACCGACGCCAACGGCAACTACTCCATCGACGTGCCCAATAGCGACAATACCCTGGTGTATGGCTACGGCGGCTACAACGACGAAGAGGTGCGTACCCGCGGCAATCAGCCGGTAAATGTGTCGCTGACGCCCAACCCTAACAGTGGCAAGCGCAAACGTCGCTAAAAGGCACGTGCATAAAAAAGCCCGGCTTCCTTATGGGAAAGCCGGGCTTTTTTATGCACGTGCCGCAACTCGAATAAAGCGGAGAGCCGGGCGCCTTGCTTAAAAAGTATTGCCGCAGCCCAACAGCGGGGGAGCCGTTGGGCTAGTGAGACTTTGTTCCAAAGCCGCGGCCGAACAGCCAGTATACGGGCAGGCCCACCGCCACCAGCAGCAGGCCCCGGCGGGAAAACTCGGCCGTATCCGGGGCCATGAGCAGGATAAGGCAGAAGGCCGAGGCCAGCAGCACGTACAGGCCCGGGACCAGTGGGTAGCCCCAGGCGCGGTAGGGGCGGGGGGCCTCCGGGCGGGTGCGGCGCAGCACGAAAATGCCGACAATGGTGATGACGTAAAACAGAATAACCGAGAACATCACGTAGTTGAGCAGCTGCCCGTAGGAGCCGCTCAGGCAGAGCAGGCAGGCCCACAGGCACTGCGCCCACAGCGCCCGGCCCGGTACCCCGGCCCCGTTGAGCCGGGCCAGGCCCGGGAAAAACAGGCCGTCCTTGGCCATGGCGTAATACGCCCGGGCCCCCGACAGGATGATGCCGTTGTTGGCGCCAAAGGTGCTGAGCATGATGAGCACCGCCAGCACGTAGGCCCCGGCCGGGCCCAGCACCGACTCGGCTACGGCCGTGGCCACCCGGTCGTCGGTGGCGTACATAATGCCCCGTCCGTTTACGGTGGCGGCGTCGGGCGAGCCCTGCAGGGGCAGCACCAGCAGATACACCACGTTGATAAGGATGTAGAGGGCCGTGACGATGGCCGTGCCGATGGCCATGCTGCGCACCAGTGTGCGCTCGGGGTTCTGAATTTCCTCGCCGGCAAAGCCGATGTTGTTCCAGGAGTCGGACGAGAACAGGGAGCCGGTCATGGCCATGCCGATGCCAATGACGAGGGCCGTGCCACTGATGGGCACGGTAAGCGCGCTTACTCCCGGCGCGGCGTGGCGGGAGGCCGTCCAGAGGTCGGCGAAGTTGGCCTGTATGGCCTCCGGGTTGAGGCCCAACGCTACGCCAAACACGATGAGCAGGCCCAGGGCCACCAGCTTGGTGCTGCTGAGCACGTTCTGAATGAGCTTGCCGGTTTTCACGCCCCGCGCATTCAGCGCCGTAATGCCCACGATGAGTACAATGGCCAGCAGCTGCACGCTGCTGAACTCGAACGGACCCAGCTTCGCCAGCACGTTTTTCACGCTGAACCACGGCAGCAGCACGCCGGTAAACTTGGCAAAGGCCACGGCGACGGCGGCAATAACCCCGGTTTGGATGACCAGAAACAGCGTCCAGCCGTAGAGAAAGGCCGTCAGGCGGCCAAAGGCCTCGCGCAGGTACACGTACTGCCCGCCCACTTTGGGAAACATGGCGGCCAGCTCGCCGTAGCTGATGGCCCCGGCCATGGTGATAAAGCCCGTGAGCAGCCACACCACCAGCAGCCAGCCGGCCGAGCCCACCTGCCGGGCAATGTCGGCCGATACGATAAAGATGCCGGAGCCTATCATGCTGCCGGTGACGAGCATGATGGCGTCGAAAAGGTTAATGGCCCGCTTAAAATGGGGCTGTTCGGTAGGAGTTTCGGTCATGAAAAAAGGAAAAGGGCTGCGTTGAAGCCGGGAAGATAGAACGAGGAATGGAAACGGGGTGGGCGCTGGTAGAAGGAAAGCACCCAATCCGAAGGGCACGGTCGCTCCCTCCTCGTGTAACACCTAATCCAGGTGGCGTAACCTCAAAGCCAGGAGCTTGTAGCCTTTGGTAAAATACCCGACGTGAAGGGACTTCGTACCCGCCTATTCCTGCCCGCGGGAGGGTAGGAAAGCTGGCGATGCGGGCTGGAAACAGAAAGCCGCTATACTACAGCTGATAACTGACAACAAGGAACTGACAACTATCAGCTCTAAAACTCGCTGCGGTCGTACCAGCTGCGCATGCGCCAGGGTTCGCTGCGGTTGCGGCGCACCAGCACCAGGCGGGCGGTGCCGGCCCCGCTGAACCGCTCGTTGTCGCGCTGCTCGATGGTGAGCAGGAAGGAGCGTGCATCGCTGCATTTATAACATTCTGTGGGCCCCACAAACCTCTAGTTATTTAATATTTAAATATTCATATGTTGAATATAATTTCTACCTTCGCTTTTGAACACAAACTTTCAATACTATATGAACAAACACGGCTTCTTCCTACCTCGTACCCAGCCCTCAAAAAAGTGGCAACTCTGAGGTGGTCCGATTAGGCTGGACAGTTTAGGGCAGTAGTTTTAAGGAATTGTTGGTGAGTGCGATAGGGCGTCTGGTAGTCGATGCTGGAGTGCAGCCGGTCGTGGTTGTAGTAGTCGAAATAGTCCGCGACGCTGGTTTGAGCGTCGGCCAGGTCGGCGAAAACGGGCCACTCGCGGAGTTCGAGCACCTCCGTTTTCAGCCGCGACCAGAGGCTTTCGGCCTGCGCGTTGTCGTAGCACTCGCCGCGCCGGCTCTGGGAGCGGACGGCCCCGTGGCCGTTGAGCAGGGCGCGGTAGGCGTTGGAGCAGTACTGCCCGCCGCGGTCGGAGTGCACGACGAGCCCCGGCGTGGGCGGTTGGGCCCAAAAGGCACGCTGCAAGGCCGTGGTGATGAGCTCTTCGGGCATGGTGGCCATGACGTGCCAGCCCACGACGTGCTTGCTGGCCATGTCCTGGAACGCGCACAAATAGGCCCAGGCGCCGTTGGCCAGCGGCAAATACGTGATGTCCGAGACCCAAACGCGGTTGGCCTGGGTCGGTTTGGGCTGGTCCAGCAGCCGGTTGGGGGCGCAGCGCAAGCCGTGGGTCGAGTCCGTGGTGCGCGGGGCAAAGGCCTTGGGTTGCAAGGCGCGCAGGCCCCGCGCTCGCATGGCCGTGCGCAGGCGCTGGCGGCCCACCCGGTGGCCTTTTTCCCGCAGGGCCACCTGCAGCCGGCGCGTGCCGTAGCGGCGTTTATGGTGCCGAAAGGCCTTGACCAGCGCCGTTTCCCAAGCCGGTGTCTTCGCCTGCCCCACCGCCCGCTGCCGGTCGGCCTGCCAGGCGTAAAAGCCGCTGGCTGGTACCCCCAGCACCTGGCAGAGCCGCCGCACGGGGTAGTGTTCGCGCTCGGCGGCGATGAAGCGGTAGCGGCTCATGGGTTCTCGGTCTGCGAAAAGATGGCAATGGCTTTTTTTAAAATTTCCAGCTCCTGCGCCTGCCGCCGGGCCAGGGCCCGCAGCTGGCGCAGCTCGGCGGCCGTGGCCGGGTCCAGGGCAGGCCCCAATGCGGCGGCCACGGGCGCCTGGGCGGCTTTCTGCCACTGGTAGATGCGCTTGGGGTCGATGTTCAGCGCGCGAGCGGCGGCCTGGGCCGAGCGGCTTCGCTCAGCCAGCCGTAGGGCTTCGGCGCGGAAGGCCGCGTCGTACTTGCGGCGTTTGTCGGGGTTTGGCGTGTCTTTCATGACGAAGGAAAGATACCACCCTAAACTGTCCAGATTTAGCCGACCACCTCATACGACTTGGTACTGATGCGGGCCAGCTTTCGGGGGCGGGTGCTGCCGGCCCGTGGGGCCCCTATCGCGCCCTTGAGATGGGAACTGTTCCCAAACCCTGCCAGCGGGGTTGTTCACCTGGCAAAGCCAACTGACGGGCGGACTGCAACCGTAGAGGTAACTGATTTGCACGGGCGTACTCTGCTGACCCAGTCATTTACCGCCCACAGCACTAGCTGGCACGTGGCAGGCTGGCCATCCGGGCTTTACTTTATTTGGGTAAAAGACCCAACTGGCGCGACAGTTCCCCTCATGGTTGGACGTCTGGTAGTAAACTAGCAGGTATTTATAGCGGTTTCAGACTTAACATTTCTTAATACCTTTACCCAATAAATACTAAAAGCAAAATAGCTCGACCCATAGTTGAGCTATTTTGCTTTAATTAATTAGGCAGAACGGGCCAGCGGCAGGAAGACATCAAACGACCCGAATCAGAACTCGCTGCGGTCGTACCAGCTGCGCATGCGCCAGGGTTCGCTGCGGTTGCGGCGCACCAGCACCAGGCGGGCGGTGCCGGCCCCGCTGAACCGCTCGTTGTCGCGCTGCTCGATGGTGAGCAGGAAGGAGCGCTCTACGTAGGCCAGGGTATCGGAGGTCAGCGTGTCGGAGCTGGGCAGGTACTGCGTCCACTGCAGGTTGGTGCTGCGGGCGGCCCGGAACAGGCGGTAGGTGGTGTTAGCGTCCACGTCGCGGTTCCAGGAGCGGTCCACGTTGGCGGCAAAGTCGCGGTAAGTAAAAATAAACCGCGGGGTGAGCAGCTGCCCGTACAGTGTGGAGTCGCGCAGCTGGTAGGAAGCCCGAAACCGGTCGAAAAAGCCGCGCACCGTCACGGGGTTCCCCAGCAGCTGATTCTGGTCGGTGGGCACCTCATCCAGGGCCGGTGCGAACGGATTGCAGGCACCTGCCAGCAGAGACAGCAGCAGGAGAGGAGCAAATGCGGCGCGCAACACCTTCTTCATGAGGCGAAATATACAACGGGTTGGCGGTTGTTGGTGCCTAGTGCCTAGTGCCTAGTGCCTAGTGCTCAGTGCCTAGTTCTCGGTGGTCTTGCGTCCTCTGTCATGTTGAACTGAATGCAATAGAGCGCAGTACCCCTTCTTTTGAGCTGTAGGGAATGAGATGACCCAATTCCTATGCTGGCCATTGGGCTTTTCAATTTGGCGTATTTCATGAAGAATAACGTACGAGCACTGAGCACTAAGCACCAAACCGGCTAGTGTGTGAAAAAGTAGCGCTTCAAATCGGTCCAGCAGGCACCGGTGCCGGTGCGCTGGTCGCGCCATTCCTTGATTTTCCACTCGTTGTCGCGGCGGCGCACCAGCACCAGGCGTAGGCTGCCCTGCAGCAGGCTGGCTCGAAAAGCCGTGTCCCGCTGGTTTATCCGCAGCTGGTAAAGCGCCGATACTTCTACCGAGTCGATGCTGTAGGGATTGTCGCGGCGGTCGGTAAGCAAGAGGCTGTTGCTGCTGCCGGGGGCAGTCCGGCGGCGCAGGCTGGTGAAGTAGGTGGTTTCTTCGGGCACGCTCCAGTTGGCGAAGATGGCCTGCGATGAGCCCGCGCTGGTAGGGTCGGGCACGAAGCGGTAGCCCGGGGCCCGGAAGCAGCGCTCGTAGTTGGCCACGTTGAGCGTGCGCACAGCCGTGGTGAAGTTGTTGAGCAGGATGTCGACCTGGGTGGGCTGAATCCACTCGCTGGCTACGGTGGCCGGCTCGGGCTCGCGCAGCTGAAAGCAGCCCGCCATACCCAGGCCAGCGCCCAGCAACAGGGCCACTACCCGGAAACGGGGCCAACGGAGGAGGCGACGAACAAGCCGGTGTGCCATGGAAAAATTCAGTTCCTGAGCAGGAAAATGCGAAAAGGTAACAGGCAACTGCCCAGGGAGTGTTCAGCTGCCGCTGTCGTTTTCTGCTTTCTTTAGCCTGAAAGATACGCGGCAACCCGCTGCTCAGGCGCGACCAGAAGGCCGCGGCCGCCGTACTTTCGCCATTCCGCACCTTAACCCGCTGCATGTCCCGCAAGCTCCTGGCGCTTATTTCGGCCCTGCTGCTGCTCACGCTGGCCACCTACGTGTATTACCGGCGCACGCTGGCCGCCGAGCCCGTAGACCCCTACGCGCTGGTGCCCGACGATGCCGTGTTTGTGCTCAGCACCCACGACCACCCTACGCTGGTGCGCCACCTGCAGGAAACCCAGATTTGGGACAACCTGACGGCCGTGCGCTACTTCCAGCAGGCGGCCGGGCACCTGGCCCTGGCCGACAGCCTGGCCCGCGGCGCCACCCGACGCCGGGGCGTGCTGCAGCTGCTGGGCCGCAAGCTCGTTATCACCTCGGTGCACGTGACGGGGCCGGGCACCTTCGATGTGTTGTACCAGGTGCCTCTGGCACGCGTGAGCGAGTACCGGCAGGTGCGCAGCCTGTTCGAAACGCTGGGGCGCGACCCGCGCTTTCGCCTGGCTACGCGCGACTACGAGAACCACGAGCTCACCGTGCTGACCGAGCGCAGCAGCGAGGCCAGCCTGACGGTGCTGAACTACCGCAACCACCTGCTCATCAGTGCCAACCCAGCGTTGGTAGAGGCGGTGGTGCGGCGCCTGGACCATCCCGGGGCCGCCACCGTGCTCAGCCCCTTCGCCAACACCGACCTGCTGAAGCTGCGCGAGCTGGATGCCACCCTGCTGGTAAACTACCGGCGCCTGCCCAAGTTCCTGGACGTGCTGTTTCGGCCCGACACCCACGGGCAGTTCGACCAGCTCACCAGCCTAGCTTCGGAGGGCATGCTGGGGCTGAAGCTGTCCGGCAGCCGGGCCGAGCTGCAGGGCTTTTCCAACCCCGAAACGGCCCGGGGGGCCCTGCACCAGCTGCTGCGCGGGCAGCCGGCCCGGCCGCTGCGCCTGGCCGACCTGCTTAGTACGCGCACGGCCCTGGTGCTGCACCTGGCCGCCACGCCGGCCCAAACCTGGCCGGCAGCACCGGCGAAGACCGATACGCTGGGACGGGTGGCCGCCCTCGACAGCCTGCGGGCCACCCTGGGCGGGGAAATAGCCGTGGCCTACCTGGCGGCCCCCACCGCGGGCAGCCAGCCGGGCCGGCTGGCGTTTGCTTACTGCCCCAACCCGGGCCGCACCAGCCAGTGGCTGGGCCGGCTGCGCCGCCTGCACAACAACTCGCCTTCCTTCACCAGGGTAGGCCCTTACCAGCTAAACCCCATTGGCTTCCCGGAAGCGGCCCTGCTGGGCCCGCTGCTCGACCCGCACGCGCCCTATTCCATGGAAGTGCTGCCCGGGGCCAGCGCCCTGGTAGGCAACTACCTCGTGCTGGGCGACGCCCTCACGTTGAATGCCTACCTCAGCGATGTTGTAGCCGGAAACGTGTGGACGCGCAGCCCGGCGCAGGTGGCTTTTCTGGAGAAAACCCTGCCCAACGCCCGCCTGGGCATCTACGTAGACACCCGCAACAGCTGGAATGCCCTGCTCGGGGCCTTGACCGAGGAGCGGCGGGCGGGCCTGCTGCGCAACGAAAGCCTGTTCAAGCGCTTTCCGCAACTGGCCATGCAGCTGCTGCCGGCCGACAACGAAAACGACCCCGAGGCCCAGTATTTCACGCAGCTGGTGCTGCACCACCCCAACCAGAACCCGGCCCAGGTGCAGGGCGAGGCCGGCGGCAATGGGCGCGGCATCGCCTTTAAGCAGCACCTCGTGGGCCTGCCGACCCTGCTGCCCGCCCCGGGCACCCGGGTGCCCGCCGTTGTTGTGCAGGACTCGGCCCGGGCCCTGCAGTTTGTGAGCGCCGACAATGCCGTGCTGTGGTCTGATACCCTCCAGGGGCAGGCGGTGGGCGTGCAGCCCCTGGCTGGCGGCTTGCTGCTGGGGGCCGGCAACCGCCTGCACCTGCTGGGCAGCGACGGCCGCGAGCTGGCTCCCTTCCCCCTGAATCTGCCGGACTCCGTGCGGGTGAAGGCCGTACTGGCCGCGCCTGGCAGCAGCCCCGGGGAGGCCACTCAGCTGCTGGCCGCTACGGCCGGCAACACCCTGTTTCTGCTCGACGCCCAGGGCCGGCTCTACCCCGGCTGGCAGCCCAAACGCCTGGATTTCCCCCTGGCCGGACTCCCCATGCTGCTGCGCATCAACGGGCGGGCCGTGGTGGTAGCACCGCTAAAAAACGGCTACGTATATGCCTTCGACCAGCAGGGTGGGCTTTATCCCGGCTTTCCGCTCAGCGTAGGCGCCCGCCTGGCTGGGGGGCTGTTTCTGCAGCCCGGCGCGACACTGAGCCGCAGCCGCCTCACGCTGGTAAATCAACACGGCGAGCTGGTGACCTTCAGCCTGGCCGGCGACGTGCTGACCCGTCGGCGCGTGGCTACCTGGAGCCGGACGGCCGAGTTCCGCCTGGTGCCCGACCAGCGCAGCAGCAGCTTTGTAGTGGTGCGCGACGATGCCGGCCGACTCGATATTTTCGTGCCCAATGCCAGCCGCCCGCTGGTCAGCCAGGCGCTGGTAACATCGGGCCCCAAGCCCGTGCAGCTGTTCGATTTCGGCCGTGGTAAGCGGCTATTGGCCATTACCGAGCCAAGCCCAGGCCAGGTTTTTCTGTTCAATGCCCAGGGCAAGCCACTCGGCGCCGAGCCACTGCCCAGCACCGGGCAGGGCGTCGCCCTCAGCTACGATGCAACTTCCGACACGTACCAGCTCGTGCGCCTGGTAGGCAAAGAGCTGCGCCGCCTCGATTTAAAAGTAGGAGAGGCGGGGAAGTGATGGGGTGATGGGGTGATGGGGTGAGGAGGTGATGGGGTGAAGGAGTGATGAAGGAAAAAGGAACGTCATGCTGAGCGCAGCCGAAGCATCTTTACCACGAGAGTATATCCAATCAAATGGAATTACTACTGCGGGCAAGATGCTTCGACTCCGCTCAGCATGACGTTCTGTTTAAGTTTTCACCTCATCACCTCCAAAAATCACCTCCTCAATAAAAAAACATGTCGATTAGAAAGACCGGCCTCGTGGTAGGCAAGTTCTGGCCGCCGCACCGGGGGCATCAGCTGCTGCTGGAAGCTGCTGCGGCCCAGGTAGAGGAGCTGCTGGTGCTGGTGTATGCGGAGCCCGACTCCCGGGATATGCCAGCAGGGCTGCGGGCGCAGTGGCTGCGGGAGCTGTACCGGGGCGTTGAGGTGAAGGATGGACCACAAGTAGACCAGACGCCGTTGCGCATCTTCGCGCTGTCGGCTGAAGCCGATGGAGTGCCGCCGGATAGCGCCGACGATTTCACGCATCGTGAGTTTGTGCGGCAGTGGCTGCAGGCCCGGCAGCTGCGGGTTGATGTGGTGTTCAGCAGCGAAGCATACGGCGAGGGCTTTGCCCGCCACCTGGGGGCCACGCACCAGGCAGTGGACTATGAGCGGCAGCAGCTACCCGTGTCGGGCACTGCCGTGCGGGCCAACCCGGCAGCTTACGCCCGGTACCTGCACCCGCTGGTGGCCGCGCAGCTGGGCGTGGTGCCGCCGGCCCTGGTGCCCCGGGTGGTACTGCTCGGGGCCGAAAGCAGCGGCAAGTCTACCCTGTGCGCTGCCCTGGCCGAGGCCTACGGCAGCGTGTGGGTGCCGGAGTACGGCCGCACCCTGCACGAGCAGAAGCACGCCGCCCTCGACTACGAAGACCTGCTCTACATTGCGCGCCGCCATGCCGAGCTGGAAGACCAGGCCGCTGCCCAGGCAAAACAATTCCTCTTCTGCGATACCAACGCGGCCACGACGGCCCTGTATTCCTACTACTATTTCCATCGCTGCGACCCGGCCTTGCAAGCCATGGCGGCCGTGTGCCGGCAGCGCTACGCCCACACTTTTGTCTGTGCTCCCACTGTACCCTTCGAACAGGACGGCTGGCGTGGTCCTGAAGCCCTGCGCAGCTTTCAGCACGGTATGGTGCTGATGCAGCTAGCGCATTTCGGCATTCCCTATACCCTGCTGGAAGGCAGCGTGCAGCAGAGGGTAGAGCAGGTAAGATTAGTAGTAGATAGAAAGTAACAAAGACGTGTCATTGCGAGGGCGCAGCCCGTGGCAATCCGTCCTGTTCTCAGCGACTAGCCTAAGAAGGTGAAAACCCCCAACGCCAGTGCTGACGTTGGGGCTTTTTTATTCATCACGTAAAAAGGGTTTCGGAAAGCCAGATGACGGATTGCTTCGCTGCACTCGCAATGACACGTCTTTCAAATGACTACTCACTGCTTACCGGTTGCTAAGCCAGCCTTTGCGCCAGAAGTAGTACACCTGGCCTACCACCACCAGGGCCAGGAAGATGAGCACGGCAGGGTAGCCCCAGGGGTGATAGAGCTCGGGCATGTTGAGGCGGTTGATGCTGCCGTCGGGGTTTTCGCGCGAGAAGTTCATGCCGTACAGGCCGACCACGAAGCTCAGGGGGATGAAGATGGCGCTGATGATGGTCAGCACCTTCATCACCTCGTTCATGCGGTTGCTTTGCTCGGAATAATACAGCTCGGTGAGGCTGCTCACGCTTTCGCGGTAGCTGTCGGCTAGGTCCAGGGCCTGCACGGCGTGGTCGTAGGAGTCGCGCCAGAACTGCTTCATGTCGGCGGGCATGAGCTCGTCGGGCAGGCGCAGGATTTCCGTGATTTTGTCGCGCTCCGGATACACCAGGCGGCGGAAGCGTACGATGTCTTTTTTAGCTCTCAGAATGCGGTTGAGCAGGCGGCGCTCGCGGCGCTCGGCAAAAATCCGCTCTTCCAGCCGCTCCAGGTAGTTGCCAATGGCCGCCATGGTGGGAAAGTAGTTATCGAGCACCACGTCGTTGAGCGTATACGCTAGGTAGAGCGAAGACTTGCGGCGCAGCCGGCTCATGTTGGTGCGGATGCGCTGCCGCAGCACCTCCAGGCAGTCCTCGTAGTCGTCCTGAAACGACAGCACATAGTTTTGGCCGGTGAAAATGGACAGCTGGTCGTCGTCGATTTCCCGGGCAAAGGTGAAGTCCGTCATGCGCGACACGATGAACAGCCGGTTATCGTCAAACACTTCCAGCTTGGCCCGCTGGTAGTCGTTGAGCACGTCTTCCATCTGCAGGGGGTGAATTCCAAAGTCCTGCATCAGCTGCTCAATCAGGGCCAGGTCGCCGTAGCCGCGCACGTCTATCCAGTGCTTGAGCTCGGGATGCGCTTGCAGCCAGGCCTGCAGCTCGGGGTAGCGCCCGGTGTATTCCTGCTCGTGCACCACATCCTCGTTGTAGGAGATGAGAAACAGGCGGGGCCGCAGCGCCCCGGGCCGGATGGTGAGGGTACCTGGCTTCTGGCCCACCTCCTGGTCGTGGGCCTGGCGGGTGGCTTCCTGGTCGGTAATGGTCAGGCCATCGTGCTCGGCCGCGTCCGGGTCGGTGAGCGGGGGAGTAGGGGCAGCTGGGGTGGTAGCAGTCAGCGGGTTCATGCAAGGACAAATGAGGCGGCCGCCCGGGCCGTCTGTGGGCGGCTTACGTGCAGTGGCAGGGCGAAGATGCTACAGCAAGGCCGTTACTTAGGTGCTGGGTGCTGCTTCTGCAGGTAGGTAGCGCCTTCTGTGCCGTATTTTGGCGGTCTAATCAGGATTCCAGCGGTTGAAGCAAGACGCATTCACGACAGGGGGGAACAAGCCCGGGGCAGGAACCCGGCGCGTGTTTGTGGCCGAGGGGCCCGCCCCGGCCCGGCTGCCGCTGGCCTTTGAGTCGTTTCTCTACCTGCGGCCCGAGCACCAGCAGCTGGCCTCCACCGGCTTGGTTCTGAGCTTTTACCTGGAAGATGCCGCCACCCAGCGCAGCATAGCCCAGCTGCATGTGCGGCCCGATGCCGATACAGGTGTGGCCCGCAGTCCGGCCCAGGCGCCCTTCGGGGCGGTGCAGATGGCTCCGGGCGTAAGGGTGGACGACTTGCATTGCCTGTTCGATGCCGTGGAAGCCGCGCTGCGGCAGCGCGGGCAGCAGTGCCTGGCTCTGCGCGGCTACCCCTTTGCCTACGACCCGGCCGGGGCGGCCACCCTGGCCGAAGCCCTGCGCCAGCGCGGCTACCGCGTGGCTTTGGCCGAGCAGAACTACCACCTCGACCCGGGCCGCGACTACGAAGCCGGTCTGCACCCCTCCGAGCGCCGCCGCCTGCACAAGTGCCGCCGCCACGGCCTGCACTTCGAGCAGGAGCCGCCCTTTCTGCTGCCGGCTGCCTACGACTTTATCCGGGCTTGCCGGCAGGAGCGGGGCCAGGCCCTGTCGCTGCCCCTGGAGCGCGTGCAGGAGCTGTTCCAGCGCTTTCCCCGGGAGCATTTCCTGTTCTCGGTGCGCCAGCCCGACGGGCAGTGGGCGGCCCTGACGGTTGCCATCCGCGTCAGCAGCCAGGTGCTGTATAGCTTCTACCCGGCCAGCCCCTTGCGCTGCAATGCCCTTAGTCCGGTAGTGCAGCTCAACGAAGGCCTGCATGCCTTTGCCCGGGCCAGCGACCTGACCGTGCTCGACCTGGGCACCTCAACGCTCGACACTGGCCCGAATACCTCCCTGCTGCGCTTCAAGCGCCACCTCGGCGGCATAGCCGGCCTGCGCCTGAGCTGGGAGAAGATTTTTTGATTTGCTGATTTTTTGATGTGCTGATGGGGTGATTTTAGATGAGGGGATGAAGGGACGAGGTGATTAAGGCATTTAGAACGTCATGCTCATCTGGCGTCCGCTTGTCGAAGCATCTTGCCCGCAGCAGTAACTCCAACAAAAAGGATTTACTCTCGTGGTAAAGATGCTTCGGCTCCGGCTCTGCCTCCGCTCAGCATGACGTTCTTATTCTACTTCAGCACATCAGCACCTCAAAAATCAACTCATCAAAAAATCAGCACATCAGCAAATCACCATTGGCGTTCTTTGCGGCAGCATGCAGCCATCCCAAGCCTCGGTCTTTTCCACGCTTCAGCCCATTTGGCGCGGTTTTCTGCGCGGCTCGCTGGGGGCGGGTGTAGCGGTGCTGGCCCGGGCGGTGGGCGCGCTGGTGCTCAACAAAGTGTTTGCCCTCTACGCCCCGGCTGGCGGCCTCACCTTGCTGGCCCAGTTCCAGAATCTGATGGCACTGTTTACCACGCTTTCCTACGACGGCTTGCGCGTGGGCCTGGTGAAGTACCTGGCGCCGCTGGCCCCTGGGCGGCCGCGCTACCGGCTGTGGCTGGGCGCGGCGGCCGCGCTGAACATGGCCGCGCTGCTGCTGGGCCTGGGTGTGCTGGCTGCAGTGGGTTCTTTCAGCGGGGGCAGCCTGCTGCTGTTCGGGCTGGGCATTGGGCTGATTACCCTGCATACCATGCTGGGCGCGGCCCAGCTGGCGGCGGGGCGGCTGTGGGACTTCGTCAGCCTGTCGGCTTGCCTGGCAGCGCTTGGTACGGGGGGCGCAGCCGGCGCGCTGTTCCTGGGCTGGCCACTGGAGCAGGTGCTGCTGGCTTACCTGCTGGCGCAGGGGCTGGCGGCCTTGCCGGCCCTGTGGCTGGCGGCGCGGGCCGGCCTGCTGCGTGGCCTGCGGCTGCTGGCACGGCCCAGCCGGCCCGCTTTGTGGGCGCTAAGCCGGTTTCTACTCATGGCCCTCAGTACGCTGCTGTTTGGCAAGGCCGTAGATTTTGCGCTGCGGGCCTACCTTTTCGAAACCTACGGGCCAGCCCGGGCCGACTTATGGCAGACGGTAGCCAAGCTGTCGGACAACTACACCATGGTGTTTGGGGCTGTGCTGAGCAGCGTGTTTTACCCGCGGCTGGCCGCGCTAAGCGGGCAGCCGGCGGCGGCCCGTGCCTACGTGCATGGCGTGCTGGGCCTGCTGGCGCCGCTGCTGGCGGCGGGTCTGGGGCTACTGTTTTTGTGCCGCGACTGGCTGCTGCCACTGCTGTTTGCACCCCGGCTGCTGGCGGCCGGCGAGCTGCTGGGGCCGCAGCTGCTTGGCGACTGGGCCCGGTTTATGAGCTGGGTGTTCATCTTTCAGCTGTCGGCCCAGGCGCGCACCACGCGGTACATGGTGGTGCAGGCGGCCTCGGCGTTGGTCTTCGGGGCCTTGCTGGTGGTGATGCTGCCGGCGCTGGGGCTGGCCGGCGCGGTGTGGGCCCACGCCGGGCGCTACGGGCTGCTGCTGCTGGCCTGCGGCCTGGCGCACTTCGGGGTTAAGAGCAGAAAATAGCGTGCTTCTCTGCCGTCCTTTGCACCCCAGCACCATGCCCGATTCCACCGTTCTCCCTTCTGTTGCTTCCCCAAGCCGCGTGCCCCTGGTAACCATTGTGGCCCTCTGCCACAACCACGCGCCGTTTCTGCGGCCTGCGCTGGACTCCCTTCTGGCCCAGGAATACCCTAAGCTCGAAGTGTGGCTCGTGGACGATGCCAGCACCGACGGCAGCCAGGCTATCCTGCGGGAATACGCGGCCGCGCAGCCGCAGTGGCATACGCTTTTTCTGCCGGAGAATGTAGGCAACTGCCGCGCGTTCAACGCAGCCTTCCGCCAAAGCCGGGGCGAGTACCTCATCGACTTTGCCACCGATGACGTGCTGCTGCCCGGGCGGGTAAGCCAACAGGTAGCGGCTATGCAGACCGCCGACGCCCGGGTAGGGGTGCTGTACACCAACTGCGAGCTGATTGACGAGGCCGGGCAGTCGCTGGGCCTGCACCACCGGCCCGACGGCAGGGGAGGGCTGCTGCCGCCGCCGGCCAGCGGCTGGGTGTTTGCTGATGTGCTGCGCCGCTACTTCATCAGCACACCCACGATGCTCATGCGCCGGGCCTGCCTGCAGGAACTGGGTGGCTACGACGAGCAGCTGAGCTACGAAGACTTCGATTTCTGGGTGCGCGCCAGCCGCCGCTGGCAGTTTCTGTACCTGGATGAGGTAACCACGCAAAAGCGCAAGCACCCCCGCAGCATGAGTGCCCGCGCTTACCGGCGCCATGACCCTTACCTGGCCTCAACCATCGTCGTTTGTGAAAAAGCCCTGGCGCTGTGCCGCAGCCCCGAAGAGCGCCAGGCCCTGGCCGTGCGCCTGCGCTGGGAGCTGCGCCAAGCCCTGCGCTACCGGCATTTTGCCCAGGCCCGTCAGCTGTACCTGTTATTAAAAACAACCGGCTACGTGCGCATCACCGATTATGGAATGGGTATGGTGAGTGATGTTTTTCGGAAGATAGTTAAAAATTAAAAATTATAAATTAAATAACTTATTTATGGTTATGACTAGTTAATTTTATTAACTCATAACTCATAACTCATAACTCATAACTCATAACTCATAACTCATAACTCATAACTCATAACTCATGCCCTTCGCCAAGCTTCTGCGTACTGTGCTGCTTCCACTGGGGCTGAGCCTGGGGACGGTGCTGGGCCTGGGCTGCTTTTTTGAAACCAACGACGACCAGCACCTCGCCTGGTTGTTTCGGGGGCTGACGGCGGCGGAGCCGGTGCGGGCTGTGCCGCTGTACTTCCACGGGCTGGGCTACCTGCTGAGCCAGCTCTACGCTGCCGTACCGGCCCTGCCCTGGTACGGGCTGCTGCTGGCAGCTTTACTGGCGCTGGCTACGGTGCTGGTATTTGCGGTGCTGGACCGGCTGCTGCGGCCCCATTTACGGAGCCCTGCCCTGGTGCTGACACTGACGGTGTTTTTCCTGCTGGCCTGGCTGGAGCACTGGCTGTGGTTTAGCCACCTGCGGGTAGCGCTGCTGCTGGCGGGAGCGGCGGTGCTTTTTGCGGCGCAGCGGCCCGGGCGCCGCGGGGTGCTGGGGTGTTGTCTGCTGATGCTGCTGGCCTGGGCCATCCGGCCATCGGCCGCGGTCCTGGCCTTGCTGGCTGCGGCGCCCGGCGCGGTGCTGCTGGCCGGCAGCTGGCGGCAGGCCCGCCCGGTTTTGCTGGGCGCTGCCGCAGCGCTTGGCGCCGCTACCCTGGCCCTCTCGCTCACCCAAAGCCCGGCCACTGCCCGGTTCCGGGCCATCGACAGCAGCCTGGCGGCAGTGGTCGATTACGACCTGCGCCGCCCAAGCCCTCGCACCCCGGCCGATTCCCTGCTGGTGCAGGCCGTAGACGAGTGGATGCTCGGCGATTCAACGCTGGTAAGCGAGGCGGGCAGCCGGCGGGCCTATGTGTTCGATATAGGGCGCTACCTCACCCGGGTGCTGCCGGCCAAGCTGGGCAGCCGCCTGCCGTTGCTGCTGCGCGACTACTTCGCCGTGCTGCTGCTTATTGCCCTGCTGGGCTGGGGAGCTTCCCGAAGGCAGCCGCTCCGGCAGCCGGTGCGGGGGCTGCAGCTGGGCTGGGTGTGCCTGCTGCTCTCCCTGGCTACCGTGCTCAAGCTGCCCCCGCGCCTGGCGCTGCCGCTGCTCGATTGCTGGCTTCTGGCCAACCTGGCCGCCTGCTTACCGGCCGCAGAAAACTTGCACCGGGCGGCGGGGCATCCCGGTAGTTCGATTTTGCTGCCGGGCCGCCAGCTTCGTTTGCTGCTAGTGGGTGTTGCCCTGCTGTGCCTGCTCTACGGGGCCAAGACCTGGCACCGCCACCAGATGCTGCGGCAGGAGCGCAGCCGGCACGAGCAGGCCCTGGCAGACATTGCCCGCCGCAGCAGCCGCCACATCCGGGTGCTGGCCGGTGCCGACGACCTGCTGAAAAGCTTGTCGCCTTTCCAGAATTATTCGCTGGGCCCCGGCCCCGTGCTGTGGCTTACCGGCTGGCCCTCCCACGACCCCTCCCAAGCCCGGCTGTACTACCGGCTTACCGGCTACTCCGGGCAGGCAGATGCCCTGCGGGTGCTGGCTACCCGCCAACATGCGGACGTGGTGTGGATTTTAACCCACCAGCCGGCCCGCTGGCTGCAGCGCCGGCTTAATGCCCGGCTGCCCGGTGAGCCGCCGGCGGCCCGGCCAGCCGTAGCGCTGGAGCCGGGGCTTATTTTGAAAGCCGATACCACCTTGAGGCTTTATAACATTCGCTGGGTCAGATGAGTATAAAAGGGCATAGCGTAAGCTACGGGTGGCAATGTGGTAATGCCAAAATCTTATACCCAGCCCGTGCCCTTACCTGCAGACCTTTGCCCCCGCGAAAGCGGTACACTTTACTTATTCACGGCTATTCGCTCCACCCCCCCATGCTTACTACCACCCTTACCTCGCGCAGCGAAGTTCTGCAACATATGGAAGGTTACCTCCGGGAAAACCTTGGCACCTTCCTCAAGAAGATTGAAGACAGCTGGCAACCGGCCGACTACCTGCCCGACTCGCGCATGGAAAACTTCTTCGACGAAGTGAAGCTGCTGCGCGAAAAAGCCAAAAACCTAAGCTACGACCTCGTGGCCGTACTCATCGGCGATACCATTACGGAAGAAGCGCTGCCCAACTACGAGGCCTGGTTTCACCAGCTCGACGACCTGAACCGCGACCCCGACAACGGCTGGGCCCAGTGGATTCGCGGCTGGACGGCCGAAGAAAACCGCCACGGCGACCTGCTCAACCGCTACCTCTACCTCTCAGGCCGCGTGAACATGCGCGAGTTTGAGGTCAGCACCCAGTACCTTATCAACGATGGCTTCGACCTGGGCACGGCCCACGACCCGTACCGCGCCTTCGTGTACACCAGCTACCAGGAAACGGCCACCAACATCTCGCACCGCCGTGTAGGCCAGCTGGCCCGTACCGCCGGCGACGACCAGCTCTCCAAAATCTGCGGCATGATTGCCGGCGACGAAAACCGCCACGCCCGCGTGTACAAAACCTTCGTGGAGAAAATCTTCGAGGTCGACCCCAGTGAGATGATGCTCGCTTTTGAGGACATGATGCGCAAAAAGATTGTGATGCCGGCCCACTACATGCGCGAGATGGGCATTGAGATGGGCAAAACCTTCGGCCACTTCACCGACGCCGCCCAGCGCCTGGGCGTGTACACCAGCTCCGACTACACCGACATCCTCGATACCCTCATCAAGGACTGGAAAATTGAGCACATCAGCGGCCTCACCGGCCAGGCCGAGAAAGCCCGCGAGTACATCATGGCCCTGCCCAACCGCCTGCGCCGCGTAGCCGACCGCATGCCCGTGCCCAAGCTGGAGTACAAGTTCAAGTGGATTAGCTAAGCTTGCGCTTTTTGCTTTTCGGTATACAGAAGCCCTGCCCGCCCCGGCAGGGCTTTTGGCTTGTTTGGAGTTTCTGGTTGCTGCTTTCTGATTGCTAGTTCTGGAGTTCGCGCCGGTTGTTCAACCTCCCAAAGCAGCTGGACTCTAAAAACCTGCAACCAGAAACAAGGAACCAGAAACCAGCAGCTCTTGCCCTCCAATACGGCGCTTCGTGTAGATTCGGGGCATGAAAAAGAACGTACTCCTTGCCTTGGCTTTGCTCACGGCCTGCACCCGGGCGGCCGTGCCGGGGGGCAGCTCTTCGGCGAGCCGCAAGCCCGTAGCCTTCACGGCAGCCGACCTGAGCACCCTGGCCGGTTATATGGCGGGCAACTACAGCTCGGCTGCGCAGGCAGCAGCCGATAAGGACTACCGCGACATTCGCCTGCACATTGCTCGGCTAACCGGGCCGCGCTTTGGCGAGGGGGTGTATTTCTACGTGGAGCAGGCCATCGCCTCGGCCCAGGATGCGCCCTACCGGCAGCGCATCTACCACCTTACCCGGCACGACGACGGCCGCTTTGAAAGCGCTGTTTTCACCCTGCGAGGCCCCAGTCGCTTCGTGGGCGCCTGGCAAAACCCGGCTGCTCACCCGGCCCTGGCCGCCCTCACGCCCGATTCGCTGGTGCTAAAAACCGGCTGCTCGGTGTGGCTTGCCAAGTTCAGCGACGGCACATTCGTGGGCGCAACGGAAGGTCAGAAATGCCCCAGCGAATTGCGCGGGGCCGCCTATGCTACCTCCGAAGTTACCATTAGCGCCACGCAGCTGCGCAGCTGGGACCGGGGCTACGATGCCGCTGGCAAACAGGTGTGGGGAGCCGAGAAAGGCGGCTACGTGTTCGACAAAGCGAAGTAGCCGCGCGACGGGGCTGTGATTTTGGGCGGAAGATGCCACGCAGGGGAGAAGGTAAGCTGGCTATGAAAATCCCCGTTTGCGCAGGCAGGCGGGGCCTTTTCGTCGGTGCTGCGTAATAAGCTGTATGGAAAATATGGATTTAATGGCTACCTTGTACCCGTGTATGCCCTGCCCAACTTATGCTGACAAGCGGCCTTTCCGTCTTCTTTGAAAATGCTGCCGGGCAGGTTCTGGAACACCCCGATGGCTACGCGCTGGTGCGCCACCACGCCGGTAAGCGCAAGGCCGACGACCTCAACACCCTGGTGGCCTGCACCGGCCGCCTGCTGATGAAGCGCAGCTGGCACCGCGTGCTCGACGACCAGCGGCACATGGCCCCGCTCACACCCGATGAAAAGCAGTGGGTGCTGGAAAAATGGTACACCGGCCAAACCGACCGCCCGGTGTACATCATTACCGCCGTGGTGGTGCCCGACGACGTAGTGGCCCGCCTCTCCAGCCGGCAAATGTGGAACGAGGTGCCGCCCGGCATCTTCGAGTACCATACCTTCACCGAGCTGGAAGAAGCCCAGGGTTTCCTCATGGACCTAGCCGAGGAGCTGTGGTAGGGCCCCTGGCGCAGTGGCAGAGGCCATAACGAAATGACCTGTTTGTGCTATAGGGCAGGCGATTTAGGCCAGCCTACCTCTGCGCTGTGCTTACTGCTTTCATCCTCTTCGCCCTGATTGAGGACCACCCCAGCCTGCGGGCAGCCCTGAGCGAGTACGTCTGCGCCCAGCCCGAGCTGTGCTGCGTTCTGGTAGCCGGGTCGGTTGAATAGTTTCTGATGGCCCTGCCCGACCTGCCCGTGCCGCCGGCCCTGGTGCTGAGCGACATCGAGCGGCCCGGCCGCACCGGTATTGAAGGCGTACGCCTGATTGAAAAGGGCGGCCTGCTGCTCAGTCTGCAGGGCGACGGCCAGGCTCTGGCCCCGGCCGCTCGCCCCGGCGGCCGGGGCCTGCGCGACTTGCACACCCGGGCCGAAGCCCTCAGGGGCCGCTGCGAAGCCGGCCCGGTACAAGGCGGCTACCAGGTGCAGGCCTGGCTGCCAGCTCGCTCATTGTGAAAAGTGATGAAGTGAGGAGGTGATGAGTTGAAAAGGTTAATGGTGATGGAGTGATGTAGGGATGCCATTTACCTCTTCACTTCATCACCTCCTCAACTCATCACGACTCCACCCGCACGCCTTTCCAGAAGGCCACGCGCCCTTTTATCTGGCTGGCGGCTTCCTTGGGCTCGGGGTAGTACCAGGCGGCGTCCTTGTTTTTCTCGCCGTTCACGCTCAACGTGTAGTAGCTGGCCCGGCCTTTCCAGGGGCAGGTTGTTTGAGCAATGCTGTCTTCGAAAAACTCTTTTTTGATGGATTCAGCGGGGAAGTAGTGGTTGTTTTCAACTACCACGGTGTCGTCGCTTTCGGCAATGACGGTGTTGTTCCAGATGGCTTTCATATTGGGTACTTAGGGTCTTGGGAGCTTAGGGTCTTGGAGTCAAAGAACTCCTGAGCACAATCCGGCTTCCAAATCCCAAGTTCTGAAGCTTCCAAGTCACCAAGTCCCTTATACCCGAGTGAACATTGCCCGGCCGGCCGTTGTTTTCCAGGGCCGCAGTCAGGTACTTTCACCGGCGCTAATGGGCCGGTAATTGTTCACTACTGACTATTCACTGTTCACTGACTTCTATGGCTTCCGGTTTCCGATTCCGCGATTTTGTGCCCGAGGACCAGCCCGAAAAGGGCTTCGACTCGCTGTTTAAGCTCTTCATGCAGCTGGTCACCATTACCTCCGGCGATGTGGGCGAGGCCCTGCAATGGCTCAACGAGCTGGATAAGCAGTATGGCCTCACCAACGACGACTACGGCATGGGCAACTTCATCGAGGACCTCAAGAAGAAGGGCTACATCGATGAAAACGAGCAGGAGCGGGGCGAGCTGCGCATCACCCCCAAAACCGAGCAGAACATCCGCAAAAGCGCCCTGGAAGAGATTTTCGGCAAGCTCAAGAAAAGCAGCACCGGCAACCACCGCACCCCCCACACCGGGCAGGGCGACGAGCTGAGCACCGACATGCGCGAGTTCCGCTTCGGCGACTCCCTGGAGCAGATTCAGATGACCGAGTCCATCCGCAACGCCCAGCTCAACCACGGCCTGGGCACGGATGATTTCATGCTTACCGAAGGCGACCTGGAAGTGCGCGAGAACGAGCACAAAAGCCAGACCTCCACGGTGCTGATGATTGACATCTCGCACTCCATGATTCTTTACGGCGAGGACCGCATCACGCCGGCCAAGAAAGTAGCCATGGCCTTGGCCGAGCTGGTAAAGCAGAAGTACCCCAAGGACTTCCTCGACGTCATCGTGTTTGGCAACGACGCCTGGCAGATTGCGGTGAAAGACCTGCCTTACCTGCAGGTCGGCCCCTACCACACCAACACCGTGGCCGGCCTGGAGCTGGCCATGGACCTGCTGCGTAAGCGCAAGACGCCCAACAAGCAGATTTTTATGATTACCGACGGCAAGCCCACCTGCCTGAAAGAGCCCGGCGGCTACTATAAAAACTCCTTCGGCCTCGACCGCAAAGTGGTGAACAAAACCCTGAACCTGGCCGCCGCCGCCCGCCGCGTCAAAATTCCCATCACCACCTTCATGATTGCCTCCGACCCCTACCTGCAGCAGTTTGTGGAGGAATTCACCGAGGTAAATCAGGGCAAGGCTTACTACTCCTCGCTGAAAGGGCTGGGCCACCTCATCTTTGAGGACTACAAGAAAAACCGGCGGAAAACGCTGTAAAAGTTGAGAAAAGAGGAAGCTGATAAGCTTCCTCTTTTTTGTTTACTGCACAGAAGGTGGTTACTTGAACTACCTTTTACATAACCCCTTGCCTGGTTCGCTTATCTATGAAGCAGCTACTGCTCTTTCCCTGCCTCTTGGCCACGGTTGCTTCCTTTGGCCGGTGTATGTCCTTACACGAGGTATGGGAAGTCTTCACCAAGGACATGAAAACCCATCACGCCGTTATGAAATCCCGCGGGTTTAGGCTTTCTGATGAAGTACTCGGAGTCGGCGCTAGATGGGAAAACGACGCAAAGACTACGTTGGTAGTTAATTACGATGGAACTAGGAAGGCACAGAGCATCCGCTACTACGTACCGGCGCGGAGCACTTGCGCTAAACTGGTGCGTGCGGAAATCGAAGCGGCTGGATTTGTAAAGGACTTTGAAAAGACCGCTCCTGAAAACAGCAAGCGGACGTATTACTATGAGGTGGTCTAGCTAAGCCGGACACAATTGGGACATGATTTGCAAGTGGTTTTCGAAGTGGTTGGGTGAACAGTAGCCGAGG
>NZ_BAABGZ010000020.1:0-159119 GCF_039541835.1 Hymenobacter saemangeumensis
CCGCCCAGCAGGCCCGGGCCCTGGCCGGGCGCCTGCAGCTGTATCCCAACCCGGCCACGGGCGCCGACGTGACGGTGGCCCTGAGCGGGCTGCGGCCGCAGCCCCCCATTGCCGGGCAGCTGCTCGACGGGCTGGGCCGGGTGGTGCAGCAGCTCACGCTGCGCGTGCAGGGCGGCGAAGCCCGCTCCTTGCTGCCGCTGCAGGGGCTGCCGGCCGGCGTGTACACCCTGCGCCTGCTGCCGGCCGAGGGCCCCGTAACTAAGCGCCTGGTGAAGCAGTAGGCGGCAGGGAAAGTAAAGGGTATAGCGGCGTGCCTGGGGAGTAAAGCAGGGCGCTTCGATGATGTTGGATGTGCAGCCGCTTCGGCAAACCGTATAACTCGTGTTGAGCAGGTAGGTGGGCGCTGATGGCGCGGGGTCGTACCCGGAGGGCCCTGGCCCGTGTCTACTATTCGCAGTGCTCGTACCTGAAAGGCTCTGGCCTGCAACGGCAGAACGACTTGCAATAGAGCGTTCTAATTGCGCGGTCCCGCGCCGGCCAGAGGCCGGCAAATAGTAGACACGGGGCAAAGCCCCGCGCCATCAGCGCCGAACTGCGTAACATCAGCGTATAACTTGCCGGCTGGGGCCGGGGCAACGTGGCCCCAGCCCTGGCAAGTGCCAACTCATTTACCCAGCTACCCAACATGCCCTCAGGTCTTTTTGCCTTATTAGATGACGTTACCGCCCTGGTGAAAGTAAGCGCGGCCAGCTTAGACGACGTGCCGGCGCAGGTAGCCAAAACGACCGGCAAGGTTTCAGGTATCGTCATCGACGACACGGCGGTTACGCCCAAGTACGTTGTAGGCCTCGACCCTTCCCGGGAGCTTTCCATCATCTACCGGATAGCAAAGAAGTCGCTCATCAATAAAATATGCATCCTGAGCCCGGCGGCCCTGTTGCTGGGCTACTTTGCTCCCTGGGCCATTACGCCCATTCTCATGCTGGGTGGGGCCTACCTGTGCTTCGAAGGGTACGAAAAGGTGCACTCCCTGTTCAGCCCATCCCACGCGGTAGATGTGGAAAGCGAAGAGGTAGCCAAGATTACGCCCGAGGAGCTGGAGCAGCAGCGGGTAGCCGGCGCCGTGCGCACCGACATTATCCTGTCGGCCGAAATTATGGCCATTGCCTACAGCCAGGTAACCGGGCAGCCCATCGTCAATCAGATTGTCGTCATGCTGGCCGTGGCGGTTTTTATTACGGTGGCCGTGTATGGCTTCGTGGGCCTGATTGTGAAGGCCGATGATATCGGCGTACACCTGGCCCAGGACAAGTACCACCCCGGAGTGCAAAAGCTGGGGCGCGGCATCGTGAAGCTGATGCCGCGCTTTCTGAGCCTGCTGAGCTACGTGGGAACGGCCGCCATGCTGTGGGTAGGGGCCGAAATCATTGCCCATGGCATCCCGCTTACCGCGCACTGGCTGCACGAGCTGGAGCAGGGCCTGGCCCATATTCCGGCGCTGGCCTGGCTGGCCAAGGCCGGGGCCTGCGCCCTGGCCGGGCTGCTGATTGGCTTCGTGGTGGAGAAGCTGGTGCTGCTGGTGAAGAGGCTGCTGGGGAAGGAGTAGCGCGGACGGCAAAGCCACGTTAGCGGTAGGTGTAGCGTGGACTCTGCGAGTCCGCGCGTGTGAACGTTCAACCGCGCGGACTCGCAGAGTCCACGCTACATATCCACTGACTTCGAAGCCGCGCTAGGGTGCCGGGTAGGGGTTGGGGTGGGGCCGCTCCAGCCAGCGCTCGGGCTGGGCCAGGGGCGTGTAGCCGTGCTGCAGGTAGAGGCCGTGGGCGTCGAGGGTGGCCAGCAGGTGGCGGCGCAGGCCCTGCAGCTCGGGGTGGGCCAGCACCTGCTGCACCAGCCACTTCGACAGGCCCTGGCCCCGGTAGGCGGGCAGCACGAATACGTCGCAGAGCCAGGCAAACGTGGCCCGGTCGCTTACCACGCGGGCAAAGCCGGCCTGCTGGCCGTCGGGCGCATACAGGCCGAAGTTGAGGGAGTGGGCAATGGCCCGCTCCACGGTGGCGCGGGGAATGTGCTGGCACCAGTAGGAGTCTTCGCTGAGGAAGCGGTGAATGGCGGCCACGTCGAGCCGGGCCGGGTCGGTGCTGAGCGTGAAGCCCGCCTGGTTGGTAAGCGTGAGAAAGGACATAAGGGGAAGCAGAAAGACGCCGCAAGCTACGCAGCACGGCCGGCGGCAACATAAAGCCCAGCCGGCTTGTCGTTGGCTTAGTCCCGTCGCCGTACGGCTTACGGTATAGCTCGTACTCAGTACCTTTCCGCAATACACGTCCATGCAAGCCTTGACTATCCGATGATGAAACCCCTTACCACTCTTGTATTAAGCGGGCTGCTGGCGGCCGGCCTCACGGCTCCCGCGCTGGCCCAGGCCCCGGCCCTGGCCACCTTCCCGGTGGGCAGCACCACCGTTACCGTGTCGGAGCTCACGCCCGGGCTGGATGTGGTGTGGGAGCTGGCCTGGGGCCCCGACAACTTTCTCTGGATGACCGAGCGGCGCGGGCGCATCAGCCGGGTAAACCCCGCCACGGGGCAGGTGCTGCCCCTGCTCAGTATTCCGGACGTGTCGCAGCAGGCCGAAGGCGGGCTGCTGGGCATGGTGCTGCACCCGCGCTTTGCGGCTCAGCCATACCTGTACGTGGTGTACAACTACCTCAATAACGGGCAGTACCGCGAAAAGGTGGTGCGCTACACCTACGATGTGGCCACCAACACCCTGGGCAGCCCGCTGGCACTGCTGGCCAACATCCCCGCCAACCTTTACCACAACGGCTCCCGGCTCATTATTCTGCCCGATGAAACCCTGCTGATGACCACCGGCGACGCCAACGTGAGCGCCGATGCCCAGAACCCGGCCTCGCTAAGCGGCAAGAGCCTGCGCATGAACCTCGACGGCAGCATTCCAGTCAACAACCCCACGCCCGGCAGCTATGTGTACACCCTGGGCCACCGCAACCCCCAGGGGCTGGTGCAGCTGCCGTCGGGCCGCATCTACAGCTCCGAGCACGGCACGACGACCGACGACGAGGTGAACCTGCTGGAGCCCGGCCGCAACTACGGCTGGCCCAACGTGCAGGGGATGTGCGACGAGCCCGGCGAAATGGCGTTCTGCAGCGCCAACAACGTGCGCGAGCCCCTCACCACCTGGACCCCCACCGTTGCGCCGGCGGCCCTGAAGTACTACAATCACCCCGCTATTCCCGAGTGGCAGGGCAGCCTGCTGCTGGCCTGCCTCGGCGGCAACCTGCTGGCCCACCTGCCCCTCAATGCCAGCGGCGATGCCATCACCGGCCGCACGTACTATATGCGAACCTATGGCCGCCTGCGGGCGCTGTGCGTGTCGCCTACGGGCAAAGTGTACATCGGCACCAGCAACAGCAACACCGACCGCATTCTGGTGCTTGAAAACCGCGCCTTCCTGGCCAGCGCCCGCCCCGCCTCCGGCCTGGACTTCAAGCTATGGCCCAACCCCGCACAGCAGCAGGCCACCCTGGAGCTGCCCGCCGCCGGCCTGTCGGTGCAGGTGCGCGACCTGCTGGGGCGTGAGCTGCTGGCCCTGCAGCCGGCCACTACCACTGCCACGCTCAACCTCAGCACGCTGCGGCCCGGTACCTACCTGGTGCAGGCTTCCGGCGCAGCCGGCACGGCCACCCGCCGGCTGGTGGTGAAGTAAGCGCGGTTGCGCACAAAGCGCGCTGCCACCCCCAAGTAGGAGCGAAACAAAAAGGAGCGCCGAGCTACTGCCCGGCGCTCCTTTTTTATGCCGCGTTCGTCCGCGTCAGTTACTCGATAACGACTTTGCGGGAGAGCAGGTCGCTGCCGCGCTGCACGCGCAGGGTGTAGATGCCGGCGGCCAGGCCGCGGGTGCTGAGCGTGTGCTCAAGCGTTGCGGCGGGCAGGGCCAGGGCGCGCACCTGCTGGCCCAGGGCGTTCACCAGCACGGCCTGGCCGGCGGCGGGGGCCGCTTCCAGGCGCAGGGTGAGCTGGCCGCTGCTGCTGGGGTTGGGGTAGACCACCAGGGCCGCGGTCTCGGCCCGGGCGCGCGTGGCCAGGGCCGTGCCGCTGATGGTGAACGTGCCGTTGGTGTCGGAGCTGCCGAAGCCCGAGACGGCCACGTAGTAGCGCTGGCCCGCGGTGAGGCCGGTCAGGCTGACCGTGCCCACGCTCTGGTTGTTGCCGGCGCTGGCCCGGCAGGCCACCAAAGCGAAGGGGCCGCTGCAGCTGGGCGCGCTGTACACACGCACCATACCGGCGGGGTTGCCGGTGAGGGTGAGCGAGGTGCTCGTGCCGGTGGGCGTCATGGTGAACCAGACGTCCTTGGGCGCGGCCGAGGGCGAGCAGGCCGGCAGGGTGATGCCCGTGGCCTGCGTAGTGGTGGCCCCCACGTTGGTGCCGGTGATGTTGTTGCCGGTCAGGGCCAGGGCGCCGCAGGGCTCGTCGTTGCTCGGCGCCGTCAGCGGCGTGGTGAAGCAGAAGGGACCGGCGTAGGTGCTGCTGCCGTTGGCGGCGCCGCAGTTCTGGCGCACGTAGAAGCAGTAGCCGGTGTTGGGCATCAGGCCGGTGAGCTGGTAGCTGCTGGCCGTGAGGGCCGTAACCGCCGTTCCCGTCCCAATCATGAAGCCCTGCGCGCCGTACTCAAGCTCAAACGTGTCGCCGGCGCCTACCGTCCCCCCGGCCGTCCAGCTCAGCTGGGCGGTGGTGTTGGTAAGGTTGGCCGCGGCCAGGCCTGTGGGGATGGGGCAGTTGGAGGGAGACGTAGCGCACACGGCAATGAGCCCGGTGTTGCTGCCGGCGTAGGCCCAGGCCCGGATGTAAAGCACCTCGCCGGGCATGCGGTTGGTCACGTTGATAAGGGAGTAGGCATTGCTGCCGCTGTCGTCGTCGCAGTCCTCCAGGCTCAGGTTGTTGCAGGTGCCCGAGTACACGGCCAGGCCAGTGTCGGATATCTGCGAGCCGCCGGTGGGGCTTACCGTCTGCAGGGTGAGGGTGCCGCTGGCCGGCACGGTTACGCGGAACCAGATGTCCTTGTCGACATAAGAGGCGCAGCCCGGGGCCGGCACCCCGGCCGAAGCAGTAGCCGCCGTGTTGTCGGCCGCCGTCTGGCTGATGCACATGGTGCCATACTGCACCGGTACGTTGAGGGCGCCGGCGCACTCGTCGTTGGCGGGAGTAGCCGGGCCGGGCACGATGCAAAGCGTGAAGCTGCTGCTGCTGGCCGCCGGGGCAGGGCCCGACGAGTACACCCGCAGGAAGTACTGCTGGCCCGCGGTGAGGCCGCCTAAGGTGCGGCTGCTGCTGCCGCCGCCCGCCACGGTGTTGCAGTACACGCTGGTGTTGGTGGTGCAGGTGCCCGACAGCACATCGAATACGGCCCCAAACTGGGAGGTCATGGTAATGGTATGCGAGGTGCCGGTTGCCGTGAACCGGTACCACACGTCATTGGCCGAGTTGATGCCGAACCCGCAGTTGGTAGTAGCTGGCTGGCTTTGCGTGGCCCCGAACACAGTGCCGGTGAGCGGCGTGGTGCAGGCCATGGAGACAGGAAGCACAATGGCGTTGGCGCAGTTGTCGTTAGCCGCCGGATTGGGGTTGGTGGTGAATCCCCCGGCGCTCGACTGGTTGCTGTGGCCGGCCGTGCCGCCGCAGTTCTGCGTTACATAAAACTGGTAGGCCGTGTTGGGGGTCAGGCCGGTGATGGTGGTGCTGGTGCCGGTGATGCCGGTGATGGGGGTGCCGCCAGTGGTGGGGTTGAAGCCCGGGGCGCCGTAGCGCACCGTGAACGGGCCCGGCGAGGCGTTGGTCACGCTCCAGTTCAACACGGCCGAGTTGGTGGTTACCGTAGCGGTGAGGTTACGGGGGGTGGGGCAGGCACTGGGCACGGGCGGCGTGAACTGATATACCTGCCCGGTGGGCGGCTCCGAGGCAATCATGTCGTACTCCATGGTGGAGCTAACCGAGGGGTTGGCCACGGCATCGCTCACGCTCAGGAAGGAGCCCGGGCCCATGCCGGTGCCTGACAAGCCAATGGAAGCAGACGCATTGGTGATGGCCGCAGGCTCGTCGCGGTACACGAACTGCACGACGTTGGTGGTTTCGAACAGCTTTACCTGGAAGGAAATTGAAGGGCCGCCGCTGTTCCCGTAGCGGTACCAGTTCAGCCACTCGAAGGTGAACACGCGGTTGGGCGCCGTGCCCGTGGTAGCGTAGGAGGCCGTGCCCTGCCCGCCGTGCATGTCGTCCCAGTAGGGCGCTACGCGCGGGCGCTCGGTAGCTGGGCCGATGGCCAGCTCGTTGGTCAGGTTGTTGGAGCTGGCCATTGTGTTAAACGTAAGCCAGCCGTTTGACGAGACCATGAACTGCGTGTGCACCGCGCCGTCGAAGGTGAAAGGAAAGGGCAGCGCCAGGACCGCCGAGAGGTTATCATCCGTCTGTATGCTCGCAACAGTGGTACCCCCCACCAGGGGGGTGAAGGTGCCGCTGCTAGCCGCAAACTGGTAGGTGTCGACCTGGGCTTGAGCCGCCTGGCTGCCTAGCAGCAGGCTGCCCAGTAGCAGCAGCGAGCTGCCAAGCCGGCCGCGCCAGCTGGGGGGTAAGAATATGCTCATAGGGTGTTAGAAAAGGGTTAGGGTGAAGGGGAAATACTCGGGTAAGCAGCAGATACAAGCTGCCAATATATTTTTTGGACGTTGAAATGTATAAAACAAGTCTCGATTTATCATTATTTATTCTGTCTAATTGAATAAAAGCGAACTGCAAAAAACAAAAAAGGCCGCTCCGGGTCCGGAGCGGCCTTTTCAGGAGATGCGAGGCGGTTACTCGATAACGACCTTGCGGGAGAGCAGGTCGCTGCCGCGCTGCACGCGCAGGGTGTAGATGCCGGCGGCCAGGCCGCGGGTGCTGAGCGTGTGCTCAAGCGTTGCGGCGGGCAGGGCCAGGGCGCGCACCTGCTGGCCCAGGGCGTTCACCAGCAGGGCCTGGCCGGCGGCGGGGGCCGCTTCCAGGCGCAGGGTGAGCTGGCCGCTGCTGCTGGGGTTGGGGTAGACCACCAGGGCCGCGGTCTCGGCCTGGGCGCGCGTGGCCAGGGCCGTGCCGCTGATGGTGAACGTGCCGTTGGTATCGGAGCTGCCGAAGCCCGAGACGGCCACGTAGTAGCGCTGGCCAGGCGTGAGGCCGGTCAGGCTGACCGTGCCCACGCTCTGGTTGTTGCCGGCGCTGGCCTGGCAGGCCACCATGGCGAAGGGGCCGTTGGCGCAGTCAGCCGTGGTGTACACACGCACCATACCGGCGGGGTTGCCGGTGAGGGTGAGCGAGGTGCTCGTGCCGGTGGGCGTCATGGTAAACCAGACGTCCTTGGGCGCGGCCGAGGGCGAGCAGGCCGGCAGGGTGATGCCCGTGGCCTGCGTGGTGGTGGCCCCCACGTTGGAGGCCGTGATGTTGTTGCCGGTCAGGGCCAGGGCGCCGCAGGGCTCGTCGTTGCTCGGCGCCGTCAGCGGCGTGGTGAAGCTGGCAGGGCCGGCAATGGTGCCGGTGCCGCCGCCCAGGCACACCTGCTGCACGTAGAACTGGTAAGCCGTGTTGGGCATCAGGCCCGTCAGGGTATGGGAGGTGCCGGTGATACCGGTTACGCGCGTGCCGCCGGTAGTGGGGCTAAACCCGGTAGGACCGTAGATAATAGTGAACGTAGCGCCCATGGTGGAGGGGGAAGCCCAGCTTAGCGCCGCCGTGGTGTTGGTGAGCATACCAGCCGACAGGGCGGTGGGGCTGGGGCAGGCTACTGAGAAGCCGCCGGCACTCGACAGGTTGCTGTTGCCAGCGGTGCCGCCGCAGTTCTGGCGCACGTAGAACTGGTAGCTGCCGGGCGCCAGGTTGCTGATGATGGTGCTGTTGCCGGTGATAGGGCCCAGCGTAGTGCCGCCCGTAGCCGGGTTAAAACCGGTAGGTCCGTAGATAACCGAGAAGGTGCCGCCGCCGCTGGCAACGGTCCAGTTTACAGTAGCCGTAACGCCGCTCACCGTGGCCGTGAGGTTGCGCGGCGTGGGGCAGGCACTGGGCACGGGCGGCGTGAACTGGTAAATCTGGCCCGTCGGGGGCTTGTTCATAATCATGTCGAACTCGGTAGTAGAGCTAACCGAGGGGTTGGCCACGGCGTCGCTCAGGCTCAGGAAAGAACCCGTGCCCATGCCGGTGCCGGAAAGGCCAATAGAGGCCGAGGCCCCGGTCATGGGCGTTGGCTCCTGGCGGTACACAAACTGCACGACGTTGGTGGTTTCGAACAGCTTTACCTGGAAGGAAATTGAAGGGCCGCCGGTGTTGCCGAAGCGGTACCAGTTGAGCCACTCGAAGGTGAACACGCGGTTGGGCGCCGTGCCCGTGGTAGCGTAGGAGGCCGTGCCCTGCCCGCCGTGCATGTCGTCCCAGTAGGGCGCTACGCGCGGGCGCTCGGCAGCGGTGCCGTTATCCAAGTCGTTGTTGAGGCTGTTCGACGAAGCCGCCTGGTTAAAGGTCAGCCAGCCATTGGATGAGGCTTTCACCTGCGTATGCATGGCCCCATCGAAAGTGAAGGAGAAGCCGATGGGCAGGGAAGCCGACAGCGCGTCGTCGGACTGAATGCTGGAAACGGTGGTGCCGCCTGTCAGGGGGGTGAAGGTGCCGCCGCTGGCGGCAAACTGATAGGTGTCGACCTGGGCCAGGGCCGCCTGGCTGCCCAGCAGCAGGCCGGCAATGACCAGCGCCTTACTCAGACGGCTGGCTAAGAGCTTGTGTAAGGGTGTGTTCATGATGTGGGTAATAGGGGGTGAGGGAAAGTGAGCAGGCAATTGGCCCCGAGGACCAGCAACCTACTTTGCGGCCCTTAAGTTAAGCGCAACAAATTAAGCACGTCCCTGATAAGCCGCAACGTGGCCGGGCACAGTTTCTCATTTTATCGACGCTGCGGTCGTGTTCTTGCTGAGCAGCGGCCGGATTAACAGTCCTGGCGCAATAAAAAAGGCCGCTCCGGGTCCGGAGCGGCCTTTTCAGGAGATGCGAGGCGGTTACTCGATAACGACTTTGCGGGAGAGCAGTTCGCTGCCGCGCTGCACGTGCAGGGTATAGATGCCGGCGGCCAGGCCGCGGGTGCTGAGCGTGTGCTCAAGCACACCGGCGGGCAGGGCCAGGGCGCGCACCTGCTGGCCCAGGGCGTTCACCAGCACGGCCTGGCCGGCGGCGGGGGCTGCTTCCAGGCGCAGGGTGAGCTGGCCGCTGCTGCTGGGGTTGGGGTAGACCACCAGGGCAGTGGTCTCGGCCTGGGCGCGCGTGGCCAGCAGGTTGGTAGCCGCCAGCGAGAATGCCCCATTGGTATCGGAGCTGCCGAAGCCCGAGACGGCCACGTAGTAGCGCTGGCCGGGGGTGAGACCCATCAAGGAGATGGGCGACGAGAAGCCCGTGTTGTTGCTGCCCGACGACTGGCAGGCCACCATGGCGAAGGGGCCGCTGCAGGTCGCGGCGGAGTACACGCGGACCATGCCGGCGGGGTTACCCGTGAGCGTGAGCGTGGTGCTGCTGCCCGCGGGCGTCATGATAAACCAGACGTCCTTGGGTGCGGCCGAGGGCGAGCAGGCTGGCAGGGTGATGCCGGCGGCCTGCGTAGTGGTGGCGCCCACATTGGAGGCATTCAGGGTGCCGTTCATCAGGGGCAGGGCGCCGCAGGGCTCGTCGTTGCTGGGCGCTGTCAGCGGCGTGGTGAAGCTCACGGGGCCTACCAGCGTGCTGCTGCCGTTGAAGCCGCCGCAAATCTGCTGCACGTAGAACTGGTAGGTACTGTTGGCCATGAGGCCGGTGAGTGTGGTGCCGTTGCCGGTGATGCCCGTAACCGTGGTGCCGCCCGTAGCGGGGTTGAAGCCGGTGGGCCCATACACTACCGTGAACGTGCTGCCGCTGGCCGGCGAGGCGTTCCAGCTCAGCTGGGCCGTGCTGTTGGTGAGGCTGCCGGCGGCGGGGCCGGCCGGGTCGGGGCAGTTGGGCACCGGCGAGGCGCAGATGGTGAAGTTGCCCAGGGCCGAGGTGGTGCTGTAAGAGCCCACCCGCACATAATAAGTGGTGTTGGGCATCAGGCCGGTCAAATCAAGGTTGGGGGCGGCCGTGGTGCCGTTGGCCGCCGACGAGCAGGCCAGGAAGGCAAACGGCCCGTTGCAGCTGGCTGCCGAGTAAGCCCGCACGGTGTTTGCCGGCGCCCCGTTTACGCTGATGCGCACGCTGGTGCTGGTGGGCCCGCTGGCGGCTGTCGTAAAGCGGAACCACACATCGAGCGGAGCCGTGGTGGGGAAGTTGGCGCAGGTGCCGGCCGGAATGCTGGAGGTGGCCGTAGCGCCAAAGGTGGTGGTGGCCGTGGGTACGCAGGTGTTGTTCAGCGTCAGCACGGTTGCGCCGCAGGGCTCGTCGTTAACAATCTGGGTGGTAAAGCTGGCCGGGCCGGCCGTGCCCGAGTTGCCCCCGGCGCAGTTCAGCGTGACGTAGAACTGGTAGGTAGTGCCGGGAGTGAGGCCCGTCAGGGCGTAGGGCGGGGCCGTGAGGCCGCTTACTGCGGTGCCCGTGCCGGGGGTGAAGCCGGTGGGGCCGTACTCTACCGTGTAGGTTCCCGTGCCGCCCGTCAGCCAGGACAGCGAGGCCGCGGTGGTGGTGGTGGTAGCCGACAGCTGGGCCGGGGTGAGGCAGCCCGTGGCCGACTCCAGCACCAGGTTGTCGAGGCCGATGTCGGTTACGCCGAAGTCGCCTTTGGCGCGGAAGCGTAGCACGGCCGTAGCCGAGGTGCTGTTGATGTTAACCACCTGGGAGCTGAAGCCCGACGTGCCGCTCAAGCCCAGGCGGGCCAGCCGCGTGTACGTGCCGCCGGAATTGTCCGACAGCTCTACATACAAGGAGTCGGTGCCCGTGGTGTTGATAAAGTCAAAGCTGAGGCGCTTCGGACCGGGCATGCCCAGGTTCACAAACAGGTCGAGCATGCCCTCGTTGCCGCGGGGCACGTTGTAGGTATGGAAGCGGGCCGAGCGGGCACCCTGGCTGGCGGCTGGGGTGTACATGCCCAGGGCGGGGCCAACCCAGGCCCCAGCGGTGCCGTCGTCGTCGCGGCGCCAGGAGTTGTTGCCGGTGGCCGGGCTGTTGCGCCAGCTGGTATTGGGAATGTCGCGGGTGTCGCAGCCATTAGTCCAGGCATTTTCAAAGCTCTGAATAACGGGCAGCGACGCGTACACCGGAGCCAGGCAAAGGGTGCGGAAGGAGAACGGTCCGTTGGGGAAGCTGCTCTGGCCTGCGCCGCAGTCTTTGGTCACGTAAAATTGATAAGCTGTGTTGGGCAGCAGGCCTGTTACCGGCACTGTGGTGCTGCTGGTGTTCACCGTGGTGCTGTTGGCACCGCCCGGCATAAAGCCGGCGGGGCCGTACTGCACGGTATAACCCACGGCGGTGCCATTGGTGGCGCCGCTGAAGGTAAGCGTGGCCGTGGTGGTCGACACGTTCGTAACAGCCAGGTTAATGGGCGGCGCGCAGGCCGGCGGCGGCCCCACGGTGATAATGTAGTCTTCGGTCTCGCCCGAACCCATCAGGGCGCAGGCATCGCCAGCGGCATTGGGGTTGCCGCTCAGGCGGGAGCGCACCCGCATGCCGGTCTGGCCTGGCAGGGCCGACGCCGGCACCATGATGTTGACCGAAGCCGGCTGGTTGGCGGTGGAAGCCGTTGTCACCTGCGTCCACTCGCTGGCTTCGAACTGCCCGTTCTGGTTCCAGTCGAACCACACCGAGATGATGCCGGCCTCGGCCGTAGTCACGCTCACCTGGTAGGAAACCCCGGGAGAAAGTGCGGCCGTGGTGTTGCCGGCCGCCGGCCAGAGGGTGTAGCCGCTGCCATTCACCGTGTTGCAGGTGGTGTTGGGGTTGTTCAGCGTGGTGTTGGTGATGGCTACCCCCGAGATGTTGGCGTTGCCGGTGCCGCAGTACGCGCCCAGGTTGCTGTTGCAGTAGGCAAAGACGTTATTGGTGGTGAAGCTCTGCACGGGGCAGCCGGTGGCTGCGCCGTTGGCGTTGCGGGACACCACCTGGTAGTAGTAGGTGGTGTTGCCGGCCAGCGAAGTAGCTATGGCATAGCTGGTGCCGGGCTGGTTGCTGCTAACCAGCGTCAGCGAGGTGGCGCTGCTGCCAAAGTACACGTCGTAGCCCGTGGCGATGCCACCAGTGCCGTTCTGCCAGGTCAGGGTGACGGGGCGCTGCACGCCGGTGCTGCCGTTGGCGGGGCTCAGGTTGGTGGCGCAGCTGGGGATACCGGTCAGCACTTCCAGCCGCACGTTATCCAGGCCGATGTCGGAAGTGAATGTGCCAGTGACCTTGCCCAGGAAGCGGATAACGGTAGTGGCCGAAGCAGAGGTGATGCTGACGTTGCTGGGCTGCCAGCCCTGGGTTACGGTACCGCTCAGGCCCAGGCGCAGCAGTGGAGCCCCGAAGGTGGCGCCCCCGTTCGTCGACACCTGCACGAGCAGGGAGTCGTTGCCGGCCGTGTTGAGGTAGTCGAAGCGCAGCAGTTTGTTGAGGGCCCCGCTCAGGTCCACGTACAGGTCGAGGGCCCCAACGTCGTTGGCCGCGGCGTAGTAGCTGTGAAAGCGGGCCGAGCGGCTGCCCTGGCTGCCCGTGGGTGCGTACACGCCCACGGTGGGGCTGGTCCAGCCGGCCGAAGCGCCGTCGTCGTCGCGGCGCCAGGAGCTGTTGCCGGTGAAGGGGGCCGTGCGCCAGAAAGTGCTGGGCGCGTCGCGGGTGTCGCACACGCTGGCCCAGGCCGTCTCAAAGCTTTCCGACACCGGCAGGCTGGCGTAGGTGGGCGGCACGCAAGCCGTGCGGAAGGTGAAGGGGCCGGCCAGCTGGCTGAGCTGCCCGCCGCCGCAGTCCTTGCTTACATAGAACTGGTAAGCGGTATTGGCGTTCAGGCCCGTCACCGGTACCGAAGTGCTGGTGCTCGCAACTGAGGTGCTGCCCATGCCCCCGGGGGTAAAGCCGGCGGGGCCGTACTGCACGGTATAGCCCACGGCGGTGCCATTGGAGGCGCCGCTGAAGGTAAGCGTGGCCGTAGTGGTGCCGATGCTGCTGACGTTGAGGGCGGTGGGCGGCGCGCAGGCCGGAGCGCCACCAATGGTTACGATGTAGTCTTCGGTCTCGCCCGAGCCCATGGTGAGGCAGGCATCGCCGGCGGCGTTGGGGTTGCCGCTCAGGCGGGAGCGTACCCGCAGGCCGGTAGGGCCCAGCACGGCCGTGGCCGGCACCGTTATGGTGGCCGACGCCGCCTGTCCAGCCGTGGAAGCCGTTGTTACCTGCGTCCACTCGCTGGCTTCGAACAGCCCGTTCTGGTTCCAGTCGACCCATACCGAGATGATGCCAGCTTCGGGGGTCATCACGCTTACCGGGTAGCTGAGGCCCCGCAGCAGGGTGGCCGTGGTGCTGCCCGATGCCGGCCACAGGGTGTAGCCGCTGCCATTCACCGTGTTGCAGGTGGTGTTGGGGTTGTTGAGCGGCGTACCCGGGATGGCCACCAGGTTGATGTTGGCGTTGCCGGCCCCGCACCAGGCCCCCAGGTTGGCCGTGCAGTACGAGGTGGGCTGGGCCAGTGCAGCGGGCCCCCAAAGGAGCAGCCCGAGCAGGCCAATACAGCTACGGAGCAGGGGTAAGGCCGGCGCCCGGAATGGGTAAAGTTTCAGCATAGAGAAGGCGGGTGGGAAAAAGGTGAGCAGGAAAAGCCGGTTGGAACTGGCCTCACTGCCCGGCAGATGGCCTAAGCCGAATTTGCAGGGCAGCTGACAAAAGCCGAAGCGGCTTTGAAAACTAGGAAGAATTCCTGATACTTTTTGAACTTTGAAAATTAGTTCCCAATTCTCGTTTTTTCAGGGTTTTTGGCTCGTATTTTGCTTGTAATAATCCTTCCGAAGCCAAATTTTCAGGCCTGGCAAACGGCCGTATCTTTAGCTTTCGAATACCTCCCTCTCACCCTACAGCGTACATTTTCTCACTCCCAACCCCTCTTCAAGCAACCATGAAGAAATTACTACATTCCACCACCCTCCTGCTGCTAAGTTGGTGCCTGGCCCTGGCCGGTATCCAGCAGGCCCGCGCCTCCCACATCCTGGGCGGGCAGCTCACCTACGTGAACGTAGGCCCCAACCAGTACGTGGTAACGCTGTACCTGTACCGCGACTGCTCCGGGGCCGGCCTGCCCGGCTCCATGACGTTGACCGTGCGGCCTTCGACCAGCTGCACGGCCACGCCAGCTCCTACCTACCCCATGAACCCGGTGCCCAACTCCATCTCGGTGGGCACTCAGTACTGCCCGGCCCAGCAGCCCATGGCTGCTTGTACTTCTAATGCTTCCCTGCCCAACTACGAGACGGAGCAGTACCGCACGGGTACCATCACCATCGCCCCGGGCCAGTGGACGATGAGCACTGAAATCTGCTGCCGCCCCAGCACGGCCAACCTGCAGGGCCAGGGCAACTTCCGCTACGAAGCCACCCTGAACAACCGCATTGTGGTGAACGGCCAGAACGTAGACATTCAGAACAGCTCGGCCCAGTATTCACCCCTGGACATTCCCGTGCCTTTCGTGTATGTAAACCAGCGCACCACCATCGGCTTCAACACCACCGACCCCAACAACACCCCGGTGGCCCCCAGCACCGACTCGCTGGTGTACTCGCTGACTACCCCCCTGGACCAGTGCAACGTGCCGGTGGCTTACAAGCCCTACCCCGGCAGCGGCCCGGTTCTGGTGCCCGGCAGCAACCCGCCCTGCTACATCCTGCCCCCGGCCAACACGCCTTCGTCCTTTACCGCTGCCCTGCCTATTGCCGTCGGCTTTAACACCTCCGGCATGTGCCCCGTGCTGCAAGGCACCACCAACCTGTTCAGCTTCGACGCGGGCGCTGGTCAGTTTACCTTCACCACCCCCCGCTACATCAATACGGCCCCCAGCGCCGGCGACAACAAGTACGTGGTAGTGGGCAAGGTTGACGAGTACCGCCGCCTGCCCGGCTTTGGCAACCGCCGCTTCCTGGTGGGCTCGGTGCGCCGCGAAATCGTGGTTATCATCATTCAGGGCCTCAACAACGTGCCCCAGAACCCCACCGGCACGCCGGTTACGCCGGGCGCCGGCACCACCATCACCCAGACCGTGGACTCGCTGGAGGTAACCATTCAGCCCTGCAACTACTCGCAGGTATTTGTGCGCTTCACCGACCCTGACCCCCAGGACCTGCTGACGGTAACCTACACGGGGGTAGGCGACATCAACACCAACATCCTGGAGAGTGGCGACATTGGCACCTACACCCTGATTGGCAACGGCACCAGCCGTCCGGTAGCCCGCTTCCTGTTCCAGCCCTCGCCGGCCTTCGCGGGCCGCGTGCTGCGCATTCCCTTCCAGATTCAGGACAATGGCTGCCCCGTGCGCGGTCTGCAGACCCGGGTACTGGTGGTGCGTATCGCGCCCACCCGCCGCGACCTTGCCCTGGCTTCCACTGCCGTGGGCATGTCGGGCCTGGGTAACACCAACGTGGCGTCGGTGTGCCCCGGCGGCCGCCTCACCCTGCAAGGCTCCATCGGCCGGCCGGACTCCACCAACGGCCGCCTGCAGACTTACACTTACGCCTGGACTGGTAACGGCATCGTGGGCGCGGCCAACACCCGCAACATCACGGTTGCTCCGCTGGTAACCACCCGCTACCGCCTCAACGTGAACCCCGACAACGGCTTCCAGATTGGCGTGTGCGCCGATACCTCCTCGGTTCTGGTGCGCGTAGTGCCCGAGCCTACGGTGAGCATTGCCGCCAACAACCAGGAGGTGTGCCCCGGCAATGCCATTGTGCTGACGGCCACGGCCACGCGCAACGACAACCTGACGGACGTGTACACCTACGAGTGGACCGGCCCGGGTGTACCGGCAAACACCACCGGGCAGACCGTTACGGTGCGCCCGACCGCTGCTGGTACGTATACCGTAGTGGCCCGCGGCAACCGCAGCTACGACTGCGAAGCTACCTCGCAGATTCAGCTGCGCGTAGCTCCGGCCGCAGTGGCCGGCTTCGCCCGCCTCGACTCCATCTCGGCCCGCCCCGGCAGCCGCTCGCTGATTCCGCCGGTGGTGTTCAAGTTCCGCAACACGGCCGCGCTGAACCCGGCCAACAACAACTTCCAGATTGAAAGCGCCGTGTGGACCTACCAGCGCGTGCGCAACGCCCAGGGCCAGGCCGTAACCGAAGCCCCGGTGCAGTTCTCCACCGAGCGTAGCGCCAACGCGGAGGTAGTTACGCCGGGCCTGAGAGAATCCGGCTACTACATCATCAAGCAAACGGTGTACACCCGTGCCGCTGGTGCCAACTGCCCCGAAAACTCCTTCCAGCGCACCGTGTTTGTGCCCAACATCCAGGTGCCGAACATCATCACGCCCAACGGTGACAACCTCAACGACGTGTTCGTCGTGAACTCCGACCAGTACAACGGCAAGCTGGAAATCTTTAACCGCTGGGGCCGCAAAGTAGAAGAGTTCAACGCCTACCAGAACACCTGGGACGGCAAAGGCCAGCCCGATGGCGTGTACTACTACTACCTGACCGACCGGACGGGTAACAAGACCAAAGGCTGGGTTGAAATCGTGCGCGGCCAGTAAGCCCGCCTCACCCTCTGCCACGAAAAAGGGCCGCGCACTGCGCGGCCTTTTTTTATGGCTTATCGGCTACCGTTGCGGGCGGCTTGAGGGTGTGGCGCTCGTTGCGAACGGCATTGCCCAGGTTCCATTCCACGGCATGCTGAAAGGGATGCTGCCGCACCGGGCAGTCGGGCATGCGGCACAGCGAGCAGGCCTTGAAGGTGCAGGGGTCGGCGTGCACAAACATCTCGACGTCGACGGCAAAGTGGGTACGAATCAGCTCTTCGATGTCGTGCAGCTCGGTGTGAATCTGCTCCAGGCTGAAGTAGTAGGGCATCTGCATGTGGCAGTCGATGTGCAGGTTGGCGCCGTAGCGCTGCACGCGCAGGTTGTGCACGTCAATCCACGAAGGGCGCCGCCGGGCCTGCAGCTCGGCAATTACCTGGCTCACAATGGCCGAGTCGGCCTCGTCCATGAGGCCCGACACCGAGTGGCGCAGCATGCGGTAGCCATTCACCAGAATGAAGATGCCCAGCAGCAGCGCTGCCGCGCCGTCGAACTGCACAATGCCGGTGGCCGCCACCAGCACCAGTGCCGCGCTCGAGCCCAGGGAGCTGAGGGCATCGAGGTAGAGGTGCTGCCCGTCGCCCACCAGCGCCACCGACTGCAGGCGCTTGCCGGCCCGGGTAAGTACCAATCCCACTGCCAGATTGATAAGCGCAGTGAAAGACAGCAGGGCCACGCCCCAGTCGGGCTGAGCCACCGCATGGGGGTGAATGAGGCTGAGCGTGGCGCTGTAGAATATGAACAGGCCGGCGATTACAATCAGGGCGCCCTCGAAGCCAATGGAGAGGTACTCTACCTTGCCGTGGCCGTAGGGGTGGTTTTCGTCTTTGGGCAGGCCGGCCAGGTAGAGGCTGTACAAAGCAAAGCCGCTGGTAAACACATTGATAATGCTTTCCAGCGCGTCCGTCAGCACCGCCTGGGAGTGCGTGAGGTGGTAGGCATAAAACTTAACGGCAACCAGCCCGGCACTCACCACGAGGGAAAGCAGGCCCAGGCGGCGCTTGGTTTGGGTAGGCGTCATGGGGAGAGTTAAAGCGGCAGCAAAGGTCGGCTATTTCAGATAATGCAGAATGAGTGCAACCTTTTCTGAAAAAAACAGTATTTAAGGCGGTTTAAAAATATTTTTAGGTTAGTCTAAAAATTGCGAACTTTGCCGCAGACTTACAACGCCAACGTGCTTCCTTCCAATAAATCAATTCCTGCAACCAAGGCAGTGGCTACCCCGGGGGCAGAGCCGGGTTGGCGCCACGCCCGCCGCAGCAACTCGCTGAGCGAGGTGTACGCCAGCATTCGGGTGCCGGATGCCAGCGCCTCCTTCTGGCGCAAGCTCATGGCCTTCTGGGGGCCCGGCCTGATGGTGGCCGTCGGCTACATGGACCCGGGCAACTGGGCCACCGATATCCAGGGCGGGGCCAAGTTTGGCTACACCCTGCTGTCGGTGATACTGATTTCCAACCTGTTTGCCATGCTGCTGCAGCACCTGGCCGCCAAGCTGGGCATCGTGACCGGGCGCGACCTGGCCCAGGCCTGCCGCGACCATTACTCCAAGCCGGTGGCCATGGTGCTGTGGGTGCTGTGCGAGGTGGCCATTGCCGCCTGCGACCTGGCCGAAGTCATCGGCTCGGCCATTGCCCTGAACCTGCTGTTTGGGCTGCCGCTGGCCTGGGGCGTGGTGCTCACCATTCTCGACGTGCTGGTGGTGCTGCTGTTTCAAAGCCGGGGCTTTCGGGTAATTGAGAGCATCGTGGCCGGGCTCATCGTATTGATTTTTGGCTGCTTCGTGTACGAAATCATTGTTTCCAACCCCGACTATTTCGCCATTCTGCAGGGCCTGGTGCCCCAGCCCCGGGTGGTGACCAACCCGCAGATGCTCTATGTCGCCATTGGCATCCTGGGCGCTACCGTGATGCCGCACAACCTCTACCTGCACTCCAGCATCGTGCAGACCCGGCAGATTGAGCAGACCGAGCCCGGCAAGCGCATGGCCATCAAGTTTGCCACCATCGATTCCACGGTGGCGCTGTTTCTGGCTTTTTTCGTGAATGCCGCCATTCTGATTCTGGCCGCGGCCGCCTTCAACCGGCGGGGCATGTTTCAGGTGGAGGAAATTCAGGATGCCTACAAGCTGCTGGCCCCGGTGCTGGGCGCCGGCGCGGCCAGCACCGTGTTTGCCGTGGCGCTGCTGGCCTCGGGCCAGAACTCGACCCTGACCGGCACCCTGGCCGGGCAGATTGTGATGGAAGGCTTCCTGGACCTCAAGCTCAAGCCCTGGATGCGGCGGCTTATCACCCGCTCCATTGCCGTGGTGCCGGCCCTGGTGGTGACGCTGGTGTACGGCGATGCCGCCACCACCGACCTGCTGGTGCTCAGCCAGGTGATTTTGTCGCTGCAGCTCAGCTTCGCGGTGGTGCCGCTGGTGCTCTTTACCAGCAGCCGCGCCAAGATGGGCGTGTTTGTCAACAGCCCGCTGGTTCGAACCGTGGCCTGGGTAGTGTCGGCCATCATCATTGTGCTCAACGCCTTTCTGCTGTGGCAGATGGCAGTAGAATGGCTGAAGTAGTGCCTGGGTATCGGTGCTTAATGCCTGGTGCTTAGTGCTTAGGAATTGGTTTAATGGTCTTGCTCGATTTTCAATGGAAATGACCCCAAAAAGCCAGTAAAAAGTCCTGATGTCAAACCCCGCTTATCTATTAAAAACAACCTTTTATCCGCGCTATTTGCTATGAAACAAGCTCTGCTCCTTTTGCTCCTGCTATTTCCCCAGTGGCTATGGGCCCAGACGGCCACGCTCACCGGTACCGTGCGCGATACCAAACAAGGCGTGCCGTTTGCCAGCGTGGCGGTGCCGGGCACCACCCTCGGCACCACGGCCGATGCCAATGGCCGCTTTACCCTGGCCGAGGTACCGGCCGGCACGGTGCAGCTGCAGGTGAGTGCCGTGGGCTACACCACCGTAAGCCGCGCGGAAACCCTGCAGGACGGGCAGCGCAAGGAGCTGGACATCACCCTCACGGCCACCGCGGCCGAGCTGACGGAGGTAGTGGTGACGGGGGTGTCGCGGGCTACCGAAATCCGGCGCAGCCCCGTACCCATTGCGGCCCTGGGCCGGCGCGAAATCAGCCTCAACGCCAACACCAACGTGATTGACGCCGCTGTGCGCGGCATTCCGGGGCTGACGGCCGTCACCACCGGGCCCAACGTGTCGAAGCCCTTTATCCGGGGGCTGGGCTACAACCGGGTGCTGACCATGTACAATGGCCTGCGCCAGGAAGGCCAGCAGTGGGGCGACGAGCACGGCGTGGAAGTCGACGGCTACGACATTGAGCGGGTGGAAGTGGTGAAGGGCCCGGCCAGCCTGCTCTACGGCTCCGATGCCGTGGCCGGCGTGGTGAACCTGCTGCCCGGCCTGCCCAGCGGCCCCCAGGGCCGCCTGAAAGGCGAGGTGCTGAGCGAGTACCAGTCGAACAACGGCCTGATTGGTAATTCTCTGGGCCTGAACTACCAGAAGAACGGCTTCCAGACCAGTCTGCGCGGCAGCCACCGCCTGGCCCACGACTACCGCAACCGCGTGGACGGCCTGGTGTACAACACCGGCTTCCGGGAGCAGACGCTGACCGGCATGGCCGGGGTAAGCAAGGCCTGGGGCAGCTCGCACTGGTACCTGACCCTGTACGACAACCAGCAGGAGATACCCGACGGCAGCCGCGACTCCCTGAGCCGGCGCTTCACCCGGCAGGTGGCCGAAGGCGATGCCGACGATATAAAGAACCGGCCGCTGGTATCGGAGAAAGAGCTGCAGTCCTATGCCATCGGGCCTTTGCACCAGCGCATCCGGCACTACCGCGTGTTTACCCGGAGCCAGTTCCGGCTGGGGGCCGGCGAGTTGCACCTGCTGCTGGGCGCCCAGCAAAACAACCGGGAAGAGTACAACCACCCCACCGCGCCCGAGCAGCCCGGCCTGGCCCTGCGCCTGAACACCTACACCTACGACCTGCGCTACCACCTGCCCGCCTGGCAGGGCTTTGAGGCCACGCTGGGCAGCAACGGCATGGGCCAGCAGAACCGCCACCGCAACGCCACCGACTTCCCCATTCCCAACTACGACCTGCTCGACGCCGGCGGCTTCCTGCTGCTGAAAAAGCCCCTGGGCAAGCTGGAGCTGAGCGGCGGCCTGCGCTACGACAGCCGCTGGGTAAGCTGGCAGGACTTTTACGTGGCGCCCAACGCTGCCACCGGGTTCGATGGTGCGGCCACGGCCACCACGCCCGAAGCCAATCTGCAGTTTCCGGCGTTCCGGCGGCGCTACCAGGGCGTGTCGGCCAGCCTGGGCGGCAGCTATGCCGCCTCCAGTCAGCTCACGCTGCGCGCCAACCTGGCCCGGGGCTACCGGGCGCCCAACATCCCGGAAATCGGCTCCAACGGCCTCGACCCCGGGGCCCACATCGTGTACCTGGGCAACCGCGACTTTCAGCCCGAGTTCAGCTGGCAGCAGGACCTGGGTGTGCTCTGGCACCAGCCCACGCTCGACGTGCAGGTGGAGGTGTTTCACAACTACCTGCAGAACTTCATCTACCAGGCCCGCCTGCTGGATGAGGCCGGGCAGCCGGTCGTTATCGTGCCGGGCAACACTACCTACCAGTTCCAGCAGTCAGCTGCCCGGCTCTACGGGCTGGAAGCCAGCCTGAACTGGCGCCCGGCCGCCCTGCCCTGGCTGGCGTTCAACAACAGCCTGAGCTTTGTAAATGGCCTGAACGAGGATGCCCGGCTGCTGGAGCAGCAGGGCCGCGACGCCCGCTACCTGCCCCTGATTCCTCCTTTGCGCACTCGTTCCGAGCTGCGCGCCACGCTGCCGGCCCGCGCCAGCCGCCTAAGCGGCACCTACCTGCGCGCCACCCTCGACGGCAGCGCCCGCCAAACCCGCTACTACGCCCTCGATAACACCGAAACCGCCACGCCCGGCTACGCCCTGCTGGGCCTGGGCGCCGGCACCACCTGGACCAGCGCCACCGGCCAGCCCCTGCTGCAGCTGTTTGTGCAGGTCGATAACGTGCTCGACACCGCCTACCAGGCCCACCTCAACCGGCTGAAGTACTTCGAGTACTATGCGGGCTCACCCAACGGCCGCAGCGGCATCTACAACCCCGGCCGCAACGTGAGCGTGAAAGTGGTGGTGCCGTTTTAAGCGCTGACGTGACGCAGGCGGGTGTGATGGCGCGGGGTCGTACCCGAAGGGCACTGCCCCGTGTCTACTAATTGCCGGCCTCTGGCCGACGGTTGTTGAACCGAAGGTCAGCGCAGCTAACGATTCCAGGACAATTTGTTCTGCCGTTGCAGGCCAGAGGCCTGCGAATAAAGAGACACGGGGCAAAGCCCTTCGGGTACGACCCCGCGCCATCATCACCGCCTGCGTAATTTCCAAATCACGATTAAGAAAAAAGCCCGTGCATCAGGTAGATGCACGGGCTTTTTGTGTCCTCAAGGATGCTTATTCCCGAGTAAAGCGGCGGGATACCGTGCCGGCTTCGGTGGTGGCGCGCAGGATGTAGACGCCGGTGGGCAGCTGGCGCAGGTTCAGCTCCTGAGAAGTGGCCGCGGCCGGAATGTTGGCCTGGAATACTTCCTGGCCCAGGGCGTTGAACACCGTCAGGTGGGCCGGGAGGCGGTGGCTGCCCACGGCCACGGTGAGGCGGCCGTCGGTGGTGGGGTTGGGGTAGAGGCCCAGGGTGAAGGCCGGCTGCCCCGCGGCCGTGCTGGTAACGACCACCATTACTGCCGGCGAGGGCAGGGACGAGCAGCCGGACGCTGAGGTGGCTACTACCGTGTAGCTGCCATTCTGCGTGGGCACGAAGCTCGCGCCGCTGGTGGCGGGAATGGCGGCGCCGTTCAGGAAGAACTGATACGTGGCCGTGGCCGGGCCGCTGGCCGTGAGCGTGCCGTTCAGGTAGCTCAGGCTGGGCTGGGCCGGCAGGGACTCTACCGTGAGCGTGGCCGACGAGGAAGCCGCTGCGCAGCCGCCCGCAGCCCCTACGGTGTTGGTCACGGTGTAGGTGCCGGGCTGGCTCTGGCTCAGGTCAATTTCCCCAGTGGAGGCGTTCAGGCTCAGGCCGCTGGGGCTGGCCGTAAACATGCCGGCCGTGCTGCCCGGCGCAAGCTGCAGCTGGGCGGTGCCGCTGGCGCAGAAGCTGCTGCTGGTATAGGCAAAGCCGGCCTGGGCGGGCGCCGTAATGGTTACCGTCGCCGTGCCGCTGCTGGGGCAGGGGCCGCCCACGCTGTACGTCACGGTGTAGGTGCCGGGCTGGCTGCTACCGGGGGTGATGGTGCCGGTGCCCGTATCCAGGCTCAGGCCGGCCGGGGTGGCGCTAAACGTGCCGCCGCCGGTGCCCGTCACGCTGGGCGTGCTGGGCAGGCCGCTGCGGCAGAGAGTGGTTGCGGGATAGGTAAAGGTGGCCGTGGTAGCCGGGTTCACGGTAACAGTAGTGGCGGCGGAAGTAGCGGCGCAGCCTGCTGCATTGGTCACCGTCACGGCGTAGCTGCCGGCGGCGGTGGCCGTGTAGCTGGCCGCCGTGGCCCCGCTGATGGGCTGGCCGTTGAGCAGGAACTGGTAGCTGCTGCCCGCGCCGCCGGTGGCCGTCAGCACCACCGAGCTGCCCTGGCAGAAGGTAGTGGGGCCGCTGGCCGTCAGGGCCGCGGCCGGAGCCGCGTTGATGGTCACGCTGGCCGTGGCCGACACGGCCGCGCAGGCACCGGAAGCCGCAATGGTGTTGGTTACGGTGTAGGTGCCCGGCTGGCTTTGGCTGAGGTCGATGGCGCCGCTGCTGGCGTTCAGGCTCAGGCCGGCGGGCGTGGCCGTGAAGGTGCCCGCGCTGCCGCCGCCGCTGAAGCTGGGGGCGGGCAGGGCGCTGGAGCCGGCGCAGTAGCCACTGGCGCTATAAGCGAAGGTGGCCACGGGAGCCGAGGTCAGCGTTACGGTGAGGGTGCTGCTGGCCGGGCAGGCACCTGCCACGCTGTACGTTACGGCGTAGCTGCCGGCGCTGCTGGCGCTCAGGTTGATGGTGCCGGTGCTGGCGCTGATGCTCAGGCCGGCCGGTGCCGTGAAGGTGCCGCCCTGGGCGCCGCTGATAGTGGGCGTGGGGTTGCTGCCGCTTAGGCAGAAGGTAGAGCCGCTGTAAGCAAAGGCTGCGCTCGGGGCTGCCGTGATGCTCACTGTGGCTGTGCCGCTGCCGGGGCAGGGGCTACCGGCTGTGTAGGTGACGGTGTAGGTGCCGGGGGTGCTGGCGGCCAGGTTAATGGCGCCGGTGCTGGCGTTCAGGCTCAGGCCCGTAGTCGATGCAAAAGTGCCGCCCGCTACCGATACCGTGGGCACCGGGGTAGTGCCCGCATTCTGGCAGAAGCTGGCCGCGCCGTAGCTTACCGTGGGCGTCGCAATGGGGTTCACCGTGACGCTGGTAGCCGGCGAGGTAGCCGAGCAGCTGCCGGGGTTGGTAATCACCACGCTGTAGGAACCGCTGGCCGTGGCCGTGTAGCTGCCGGCCGTAGCGCCGCTGATGGGCTGGCCGTTGAGCAGGAACTGGTAGCTGCTGCCTGTGCCGCCGCCGTTGGCCGTCAGTACCACGCTGCCGCCCTGGCAGAAGGTGGTGGGGCCGCTGCTGGCCAGCGTTGCCACCGGCACCGGGCTGATGCTAACCTGTGTAGTGGCCGAAGCAGCGGGGCAGCCGCCGGCTGCCGCTATGCTATTGGTTACGGTGTAGGTGCCGGGCTGGCTCTGGCTCAGGTTGATAACGCCGGTGCCGGCGTTCAGGCTCAGGCCGGCCGGGCTGGCGGTAAAGGTGCCGGCCGTAGCGCCATTGCCCAGTACCGGGGCGGGGTTGCTGCCACCGGTGCAGTAGATGGGCGCCGCGTAGCTGAATGTCGCCACGGCCGGGGCCGTCACCGTTACCGTCACGCTGCTGCTGCTGGGGCAGGGCCCGCCCACGCTGTAAGTCACGGTGTAGGTGCCGGGCAGGCTGTTGGCCAGGTTGATGGCGCCGGTGCTGCCGTTGCCGCTCAGGCCCATGGGCGAGGAGGTGAAAGCCCCGCCCGGCGTGCCCGTGATGGTGGGTGTGGGGGTAGTGCCACTGTTCTGGCAGTAGGAGCTGCTGCCGTAGGAGAAGGCGGCCGTGGTCTGTGGGTTTACCGTCACGGCTACCGCGCTCGACGTAGCCACGCAGCCGCCGGTGCTGGTGATACGCACGCTGTAAGCACCACTGGCGGTGGCCGTGTAGGTGCTGTTGGTTGCTCCGTTGATAGTCTGCCCATTGAGCAGGAATTGATACGCGGCGCCGGCGGCGCCACCCGTGGCGCTCAGCAGCACCGAGCCGCCCTGGCAAAACGCGGTGGGCCCATTGGCCGTGAGAGCAGCCGCCGGGGCGGCTTCCACCGTTACCGGCCGGGTGCTGGAGCTGGGGCAGGGCCCGCCCACGCTGTAGGTGACGGTGTAGGCTCCGGCCGTGCTGGCGGCCAGGTTAATGGCGCCGGTGCTGGCGCTGATGCTCAGGCCGACCGGGCTGGCGGTAAAGGTGCCGCCCATGGTGCCCGTGATGGTGGGCGTGGGCGTGGCGCCGCTGTTCTGGCAGTACAGTGCCGCGGGGTAGGAGAAGGTCGCCGTGGTCTGCGGATTCACTGTCACGGAAATGGCATTCGACGTAGCCGTGCAGCCGCCGGGGTTGGTGACCACCGCCGTGTAGGAGCCGCTGGCAGTAGCCGTGTAGCTGCTGTTGTTGGCGCCGCCAATGGCCTGGCCGTTGTTGAAGAACTGGTAAGTCGCATTGCCCAGGCCGCCGGCTACCGTCAGTACCACGCTGCTGCCCTGGCAGAAGGTGGTGGGGCCGCCGGCGCTGAGCGTGGCCGTGGGCTGGGCATTGAGGGTAATCTGGGTGCTGGCCGAGGTGGCCGCGCAGCCGTTGGCAGCGGCAATGCTGTTGGTGACGGTATAGGTGCCGGGCGTGCTGGAAGCCAGGTTAATGGCCCCGGTGCTGCTGTTCAGGCTCAGGCCCGCAGGCGAGGCCGTGAACGTGCCGGCCGTGCTGCCCGAAGCCAGCACGGCATTGATGCTGCCGCTGCTGCCGGCGCAGTTGCTGCCGGCCGGGTAGGAGAAGCTAGCCTGCGGTGCCCGGATAATGGTAACGCTGGTGCTGGCCACCCCGGGGCAGCTGCCACCCGAGGTGTAGCCCACGGTGTAGGTGCCGGGGTTGCTGTTGGCCAGGTTGATGACGCCGGTGCTGGGGTTCAGGCTCAGGCCGGCGGGGGTGGCGCCGAAGCTGCCGCCGGTGGGCGAGTAAGTGGGTGCCGGGTTGGGGCTGCCGCTCTGGCAGTAGCTGGGCGAGGAATAGCTCAGGGTAACGGTGGGCACGGGAACCACCGTCACCGTCACGGTATTTGAAGTGGAAGTACAGGTCGCTGGGTTGTTTACCACCACGCGGTAGTCGCCGCTGGTGGTGGCGGCATAGGTGGGGCTGGTGGCGCCGGGAATCTGCACGCCGTCGCGCTCAAACTGGTAGGTATAGTTGTTGGCGCCGATGCCGCTGGTGGTGGCCGTGAGCAGCACGGAGCTGCCCTGGCACACCGTAGTGGAGCCGCTGGCGCTCAGCATTACTACGTTCTGCGGCTGCACCTGTATCTGGATAGACGAGGAGATGGCCGAGCAGCCCGCCGCATCGGTCACCCGTACCGAGTAGCTGCCGCTGTTGGTGATGGTAGCCGTGTAGGTCTGGCTGGTAGCGCCGGCAATGTTGATGCCGTTGCGCAGAAACTGGTAGGTGTAGTTGCCGCTGGGCCCGGCCACCAGAAAGATGGTGCCCTGCTGGCAGAAGCGCGTGGGCCCCTGCGAGTTGATGGTAGCCGTGGGCGGCTGGTTTACCGTGACCGTGGCCACGGTGGAAGCCACCTGGGGGTTGGCGCCGTTCTGCACCACGGCCCGGTAGCGGGTGGTGAGGGTAAGGTTGGAGAAGGTATACGTCGGGCTGCCGCCGCTGCCGGCAATGTCGGTAAAGCCATTGCCGTTGTCGAACTGGTATTTGACGATGCTGCCGGTGTAGCCGCTCAGCGTGAGCGTGCCGGAGTTGAAGCCCGAGCACACGGTAGTGGCGGCCGGCGACAGCGTGCCGCCATCCGGGCCGGTGGTTTGGGCCCGGGCAGAGCTGCCCGCAAGCAGCATCAATAGCCCGGCCAGCAGGACGGGCTGGACCAGCCAGCGACGAAGCGCCCGGTGGCTGCAAATAAACGGTAGGAGTGAACTCATAAATAGCTTAGTAAGAGGGGGAAGTTGATACAGGCCCAAAGCGGCAAGCCCGGTGTACGCCAGGAAACAATACAAGGCTAAAAACCCAACATGAAATAAACATGAAGCAGCGGCCTGCTTCCCAAGCCTAGCCAGCGGCCCCCGCTGCTTTCGGGGCCGGAAACAGCAGCCGAAACGAGCTGCCCAGGCCCGGAATGGAGTTTACTTCCACGGCAATGCCGTGCAGGTCGGCAATGGTTTTCACCAGCGACAGGCCCAGGCCGTAGCTGTCGGCATCGGCGGCCTCGCCCCTGGCGAAGCGCGTGAACAGCGTAGCCAGCTGCTCGGGGGGCATGCCCAGGCCCGTGTCGCGCACTTCCAGCGCGTAGCCGCCATCGGAGCGGGCGCTGCCCAGCAGCCGCACCTCGCCGCCGGGGCGGTTGTACTTAATGGCATTGTTTACCAGGTTAAACAGCAGCGTAAACAGCAGCCCGCGGTTGCAGGGGCCAAACTGAAAGTCGGGGCTTACCTCCTGCGTCAGGCGCAGCTCGTAGGCCTGCAGCCGCTCCTGCATTTCCTCGCTCACCTCGGCCACGAGTCCGGCCAGGGCTACGCTGTCCTGGCGGGCAAACTGGTCGTTTTCAATCTTGGAAATCAGCAGCAGCGACTTGATGATGGCGCGCAGGCGGTGAATGGTGCGCTGCGACTCCACCACGCGCAGCTGGTTTTCCTCGCTCAGCGTGTCGTCGCCCAGCATGTTGTCGAGGCGGTACTGCAGCGTGGCCAGGGGCGTAAGCAGCTCGTGCGAAGCGTCGGCAATAAACTTGCGCTCCTTGTCGAACGAAGCCCGCAGCGTGGTCATCATCTCCTGCAGGCTGTCGTCGAGGTGGCGGAAGTCGTCGGTGCTGGTGGGAATGGGCTCGAAGTTGAACGCGGCCGGGTGGCGCACGTCCTTAAGCCGCTGCCGGATAATGCGGCCCAGCGGCGCCACCAGGTAGCGGAAGAAAGCCAGGTCGGCCAGCGTGGTCAGCCCCACGGCCAGCAGCAGAATGTACAGCGCGTAGCGCCGGAAGTTGCGCTCCGTCTCGCCGATGCTGCCCGTGCTGCGCCCGATTTCCAGCAGGTAGTGCCGCCCTTCGCGGTCGAAGGAGTAGCTCAGCACCCGGTACTCCACAATCTCGTCTTCCACGGCCCGCCGCGAGTCCTCAATCACATTGATGGTAGGCCCGGCCGGTATCTCTTCCAGGGAGATAAACTCTTCCTTGAGCAGGTTGTAGCTGCCGTACGACGACTGTCCCGCCTCGATGAAGGCCGAGATGCCGGTGCGCCGCAGCAGGCGCAGCACCTTTTCCTTTTTCTGCTGCAGCCGCTGGTCGGTGCTCAGCAAGGCCAGCCGGCTCATGGCACCGGGCAGAATGCCCAGCAGCAGCAGCACAATCACCATTCGCGACAGCGCATTGAACAGCGAAAACTTGGTGCTGAGCTTCATGAGGGTTAGTGCTTGGTGCGTCGTAATGCATAAGTAGGAATAACTAAGCACCAAGCACTAAGTACGCTGTTTAGAAACTTTCGCATGCCGGCCGTTTCACACCACCCCCGGCCCCCGCCGCTTGATGCGCTGAATCCTCCGGGAGAGGGGAGCCAGGAGACCATGCCAATAGAACGCACCCCTCCCCCAGAGGGGAGGGGCCGGGGGTGGGGTAAGGCCGATGGGAAGAATAGTAGAAAACTTGCTGAACAAGCACTATGCACCAAAAATACTCACACGTTAGCCCGGTAGCCCAGGCCGCGTACGGTTTCCAGCCAGTCGACGTCGGCCACCTGGCCCAGCTTCTTGCGCAGGTTTTTGATGTGGGCGTCGATGTAGTTGGAGTCGAAGCCCGTGTCGGGCAGGTTGCCCCAGATGTGCTCGGTCAGCTGCAGGCGCGTCATCACCCGGCGGCGGTGCAGCACCAGGTAGCTCAGCAGGTCAAATTCCTTCACCGACAGGCTTATTTCCCGCCCCTGGTGCAGGAGCTGCCGGTTTTGCAGGTCGAGCTGAAACGGCCCGCAGGCCACCAGGGGCTTGTTCAGGCCGAAGCGCCGCCGCGTGATGGCGTGCATGCGGGCCAGCAGCTCGGGCAGCGAAAACGGCTTGGCCAGGTAGTCGTCGGCGCCCACTTCCAGGCCCCGGATACGGTCGTCCACCGCCCCGCGGGCCGTCAGGATGATGACGGCCGCGTTCTGCTCGTTCTGCTTGGCCTCGGCCAGCACTTCCAGGCCGTCGCCGTCGGGCAGGCCCAGGTCCAGCAGCACAAAGTCGAAGGGCGTGTCGGCCAGCAGGGCGCGGGCTTCGCGCACCGTGCGGGCCACGGTGCAGGCAAAGCTGTGCTGGTGCAGGTACAGGCCCAGCTCGCGGGCCAGGGCCCGCTCATCTTCCACTATCAGAACAGTCATGCGGTGCGGGCAGGTTAGAGGGTGAGCGAGAGGCTGGCCGTAACAAACGAACGGGCCTCCGATACGTCGTCGGGCAGCAGGTTTACGGGCACATTGTACCGCCAGGCCACCTGCGCCGACCACGCCCCCAGGCTGTAGGTAAGCGGCACGCGCAGCTCGTAGCTGAGCACGGCAAAGCGGCTCAGCTCGGTTACGACGGTGGTTGTCCGGCCGGGGCCCCGCGGCGGGCGCACCGGCCCGTTGCCGCGCTGCTGCTGCTGCACCAGGCTGGTTTGGGCAAAGCGCTGCGTGCCGGCTGTTACGCTCACGCGGGGCTCCAGGGAGAGGTAGGCGCTGGGCTGCAGCACCCGCTCCCACTCAAAGTTGCGGGAGTTGTCGAGGATAAGGAAGAAGTCGCCGCTGTCGCCAAACACATAGGCCGCGTTCAGGCGTGAGTACACATAGCCCCAGTCCAAGCCCAGGTAGCCATCCAGGGAGTTGCGCACGCTGGACTTCACCAGCGGGCTGTTGTCGGCAAATACAAAGCGGGAGTAGCTCAGCGAAGCATCCACGCGCTTGCTCAGGTCGCCGTCCCAGCCCAGGGAAAGGTCGGTTTCGTCGATAAAGCTGGTTGTGTCGAACAGGTTGTAGCTCAGAGCCGAGCCCCAGAATCCACTGGCCGTTTTGTAGCTAAGCTCGGCTGCCGCGTACGGGTAGCGCCGGGCCTGGGTGCGGCCGAAAAAGGAAGAGTTGTTGCCCGCGCTCAGGCTGGCCGTGAAGCTGCCGCGCCGGGCGGGCGTCGCGGCGGTGTCGGGCGCGGCCGTCTGGGCCCGGGCCGACAGGCACAGGCCCAGCAGCAGCGCGCAACCCGGTAGCCAGCGGCTGGGTAACTGCAATCGAAAAAAGGGCGGGGCAGACAAGAGCGCAGCAGGTTTAGTTACCACGGCCGCGTCCTACTCCGGCGCCCCGGCCCGCGCCTGCCCCGCGGGCACCGCGCGCGCCATCCAGGCCATGCCCGCCATCCAGGCCGCGGGCACTGCGCAGGCCCCGGGCGCTGCGCTCGGGGCGGGCCCCACGGGCTGGCATGCTCTCGGCTGGTGTAGCGGGTTCGGTGGGCGCGGCGGCCGCCGGCTCGGCGGCGCCTTCCGCCGCTACCCGCTCGGGCTTGGCCTGGCGCCGGGCCTGGGGCACGGCTTTCACCGGCGGCTGGCCGGGCTGCTCCTGGGCCGGGGCCGACGCAGCAGCGGTGGCCGGTGCCTCCGAGGGGCGTGCCAGGCCCTGCGCCCCGGCCGCAACGACGGAGCCCAACAACAGGAACAATAGAAAGAGAATTCTCATAGCAGCGGCACCCGCCAGATACGGGTGCTGGTTGACGAAATTACCACTGAGTTGATTTGGTTCCCCGCACCAAAGCCCGGCCGGCCTGCCAAAGGGTAGCTTGGCGGGCCGGCCGGTAAACAGGCAGGCAGTGGGGATGCAGCCCGGGGCTAGTGGCCCCGGCCGTGGCCCTGACCGCGGCCGCCGCCGGAATGAGCGGCGCCGTTGGCATGGCCGTGGCCGGCACCGTGCTGGCCACGGGCGCTGCGCTCGTGGTGGCTGCCGGCGCCGTGGGTAGCCGGGCGGCCGTCGCGGGCGGCGGCGCTTACCGCGGCACCTTTCTCAGCGCCGGTGAGGGTGGTGGTCTTGGCCACCGTGCTTACCTGCTGGCCGTGGTTGCTGGGGGCCGTAGCGGCCTTGTCCTTCTTTTCCTTTTTGTCGGGCCGGGCAGTAGCGGGGGCATCCTGGGCGCTTGCTACGGCAACATAGGCGAGCTGCAGGCCCAGGGCCGCAATCAGAAGCTTTTTCATAAGAAATAGGGATGAAAAAAATGGGGTGAAATTGAATCTGACGCAAACCTAGCAGGGCAATATGATGCGAAGATGATAAGCGAAGCCGTGGGCCGGGCCCGGCGCTGGGGCTAAGCAAAATGCCTTGCCGCCACCCGCCCGTGTTAAAAAACCAGCACCGGCCGGCTCTGGAATCAAAGGGTGCTGAAGGCCGTTTTGGGCTGACTTGGCTCTGGTTAAGAAGCGGCATATTTCCCGACTGGCCCGTACAAGGGGCATGAAAACGCTACTCTGCCTCCTGCTTTGCCTGCCCGCTGCAGCCAGCGCCCAAACTGACCAGAAAACCTCTCCCTACGACTCGGCCCAGTTCAGCTGGCGCAAGCCCGTGCCGCGGCAGCAGCTGCGCGACCTCAAGCCCGACCGGCCCGGCGTAACCGAGAGCCCGTTTACCGTCGATGCCGGCCATGCCCAGCTGGAAGTAGATGCGTTCCGGCTGATAAACAGCGGCTCGGAGCAGGAAACCCGGGAGCGGGAGTTTCACGTGGCGTACTCCATGCTCAAGTTCGGCCTGAGCCGCAACACGGATTTTCACGTCGAGCTGCCCGTATACAGCAACCTCAAGCAGCGCCCGGCCACGGCCAGCGAGTGGCAGGACCGCAACGCCGGCTTTGGCGACCTGTCGCTGCGCCTCAAGCAGAACTTTATGGGGAACGACGGCGATAAGCCAGTGGCCCTGGCCGGCATTGCCTACGTGCGCCTGCCCACCGGCGGGGCCGCCGGGCGTGGGGGCGTGGAGTATGGCGCCCTGCTGCCCCTGAACGTGGAGCTTAGCAAGAAGTGGAACCTGGAAGCCCAGCTCGAAGCCGACCTGAACTACGACCGGGACGAAGCCCACCACTACTGGCGCTGGCAGCCCTCGCTGGCCTTCGACTACCAGATAACCAAAAAGCTGGGCCTGCTGGCTGAAGGCGTAGCCCGCTGGGAATCGCTGCAGCAGCAGTGGCAAACGGCGCTGAACCTGGCGCCTTTTCTCAAGCTCACCGACAACCTGCAGCTGGACGCCGGCACCCACCTGGCCCTGGACCGGCAGATTGACCACGAGTACTTTATCGGGGTTACGGTGAGACGGTAAGGGCTGGCTTGGGCGGCTGCGAGCATGCGCTGGCCACGAAAGCACACCCGAAAAGCACCAACCAGAAACCGGCAGGCCTTACCTTTGCCCCGTTATGGTGCCAACCCCCGATTGCGGGGAAGGCTGAAAAGGGAATCCGGTTTAAAGCCGGAGCTGTCCCCGCAACTGTACGCTTCACATCGGGGTGGGCCCCACACGCCACTGTTCCGGCCGGTTTTCAAGCTGAAAAACGGCCAGCGGAATGGGAAGGCGGCCCACCCGGCGAAGCAAGCCAGGAGACCTGCCACGACACTCACAGGTTCAGCAGCCGCGGAGGACGGTTGGAGAATGAAAGCAGCGGCTGCTTCCGGGCAGCCAGAGTTTCTACTGTTTTTCGGCCTCGGTCTGTAGCTGTGCTCCTTGAAAAAGGCCAGGCAGCAACAGATTTTGAATCGAATTTTCCTGACCGAAAATTTGGTTCTCATGCACGTTTTCCCTGTTTTAGAGCGCATCCCAAGTTGGTGTAGGTTTATTCTAGACCGGCTCCCCCTCTCCCTTTTGGAGAGGGGGCGGGGGGAGGGGCGGACGGTAGAACGATGCAGGTATACCGACTTGAGAGTTGCTGTAAAACCCCTGCTGGGGAAGTGCAGGCGCCCGCCGGGCCGGGCCGTGCTGGGCGGGCTGCTCCTTCTGCTTAATCCGCCCAGCGCAGTGCAGGCCTCCCCGGCCGCCCGGTTCTGGGAGCCCCTGGCCAACCGCCCGGCCTCGCCTGCCGATACCACGTACCGCCTGCGCCGCCCGCAGCGGCTGGCCGAAGTACGGGTGCGGGCCGTGCGCCCCGAGCAGTTTGCCGTAGGCACCCGCCGGCTGTCGCCCGACTCGCTGGTGCTCAGTCAGTACCGTGGCGGCACGGTAGCCGACGTGCTGCAGGCCCGCAGCACGCTCTACATCAAAAACTACGGGCCGGGCCAGCTCTCGTCCATTTCCGTGCGTGGCACCTCGGCCCGGCACACGGCCGTGCTCTGGCAGGGCTTCAACATCAACCTGCCTTCGCTGGGCGAGGCCGACTTTGCCCTGCTGCCCGCCGGGGCCAACACGGGCATTGCCGTGCAGCCCGGGCCCTCGGCCGCGCTGTATGGCAGCGGGGCCATGGGCGGCGTAGTCCTGCTGAGCACCGAGCCCGGCTGGCGCCCCGGCCTGCGGGGCAGCGTGCAGGCCGATGCCGGCAGCTTTGGCCTGCGCGGCGCCAGCCTCGAAACCCAGGCCGCCACGGCCCGCGTGAGCGTGCGGCTGGCGGCCAGCTGGCGCCAGGCCACCAACAACTACACCTACCTGCTGCAGGAGGTGGGCGGCCCCGTGCGCTACACCCTGCGCCACGCGGCCCTGCACCACCAGTGGAGCCTGAGCCCCCAGGTGGCCCTGCGCCTGGGCGAGCGCGGCGAGCTGACCGCCACCGCCTGGCTGACCGACACCTACCGCGACATTCAGGGCGGCGTGCGGGCCGTGGAGTCGCAGGCCAACGAGCGGGACCAGAGCCGCCGCCTGCTGCTGGGCTACCGCCATGCCACGCGGGCCGGCAGCCAGTGGACCGTGCGCGGGGCCTGGTTTGAAGACATTATCAACTACCGCAACCAGAGCCTGGTGAGCAACTCGCGGGTGCGCACCACCCAGGCCCAGGCCGAGCACACCAGTGCCCTGGGCCAGCGCGCCAGCCTGCGCCTGGGTGGCGAAGCCCAGCACTTTGCCGCCCTGGTCGACGGCTACGGCGGCCCGGTAACCGAAAACCGCGGCGCCGCCTTTGCCCTGCTCCGCTACGACCCCCGGCCCGCCCTGCACTTGTCGGCCAACCTGCGGCAGGCCCTGCTGCCGGCCGGGCTGGCACCACTCACGCCCACGCTGGGGCTGGAGTGGGACCTGTACTCGAAACGTGCGGCACCGGCCGGCGCCGACACGGTTCCCGGCCCGGCAGACGCTCTGCACCAGCTTACCCTGAAGGGCAGTGCGGCCCGCAGCTACCGCGCCCCCACCCTGAACGAGCGGTACTGGCGCCCCGGCGGCAACCCCGACCTGCGCCCCGAAAGCGGCCTGGGCGCAGAAGCCGGCCTGCGCCACCGCCTGCCCCTGGGAGCTGGCCTCGGCCTGGAAACTGAGCTCACGGGCTTTCACCAGCTTATCGACGACTGGGTGCAGTGGCTGCCCAGCGCCAGCACCGGCATCTGGAGCCCGCGCAACCTGCGGCAGGTGCGCAGCCAGGGCCTCGAAGCCAGCAGCCAGCTGCGCCTGCGGCGGGGCCGCTATGCCCTCACCGGGCGGGCCTCCTACAGCTTCACCCAAACCGTGAAAACCCGCGGCACGGCCGCCGACGACGACCCCGTGGGCCGGCAGCTGCCCTACGTGCCGCTGCATCAGGCCGCTTTTGGCCTCGACCAGCAGTGGCGTGGCTGGCTGCTGGGCACCACCTACACCCACACCGGCTACCGCTACACCGAAGCCTCGGCCACGGACTTTATCCCCTCCTTCGGGCTGCTGGGCGCTACGCTGGGCTACACCGTGCCTAGCCGCTCCCGGGCCGGCCTGACGCTGCTGCTGCAAGCCACCAACGTGCTAAACACCGCTTTCGACAGCTACCCCAGCCGGCCGGGCCCGCCCCGGGCCTTCGTGGCCAGCCTGCGGGTGGGCTGGCAATAAGCCCCATCAATGCCATTTAACAACACTTTTTAACCCTTACCCCAGGCTTAATCGGCCGAAAAACCATGAAAAAAAATCTGATGCTGCTGCTCCTGGCCGTTGCCGGCCTGACTGCCTGCGACCCCGACAAGAAAGACCCTGACCCAACCCCGATTCCGCCGACCAATAACGTGTTTGTGCTGAACGAAGGGCAGTTCCTGGCCGGCGATGGAGCCGTGAGCCACTTTAACCGGGAAACCAAGGCGCTTATATTAGATACTTATGGTGCAGCAAACAACGGCGCCGCCCTGGGTGATGTGGTGCAGAGCATGGGTGTAGCAGGAAACCGCGGCTACGTGGTGGTAAACAACAGCAACAAGATAGAAGTAGTAAACCTGCCCGATTTCAAGGCAGTAGCCACTATCCGCGGCCTGTCGCAGCCCCGCTATTTTGTTAGCACTTCCGCCAGCCGGGGCTACGTAACCGAATGGCAGGGCAGCTTTACCAACTACCTGCCCGGCCGCGTTACCTTGCTGGACCTGGGCTCCAATACCGTAGCCATGTCTGGCAGCGCTCCCCGGCAGGTAACCGTGGGCCGCAACCCCGAGCAGCCCGTGGCTGTGGGCGGCAACATCTACGTGCCCAACAGCCTCGACAATACGGTGTCGGTAATAAGCGACGCCCAGGGTGCTGTAACCAACACCATCACCGTGGCGGATGGCCCGCGCAGCATGGTTGAAGACAAGAATGGCAACATCTGGGTGCTGTGCTCAGGCTTCGTGACTTACCTGCAGGTGCCGCCTTACACGGCCACCCGGGTTTCGGCGGGCACACTTATCCGCTTTAGCCCCAACAGCCCAACCACCCAGTTCCGGCTGACTTTCCCAACCACGGCGGGCCCCAGCAACCTGCGCATCAACCCCGCCAAGGACCAGCTCTACTATAGCTTTGGCGGCGCCCAGTACCAGATGCCCATCACCGCTACTGCCCTGCCCACTACGCCCTTTATCCGGCGCAGCTTCTCGGGCTTCGGCATCGACCCGCGCGACAACACCATTTACGGCGGCATCTCCACCAGCTACAACACCAACGGCCGCTTTATCCGCTACCAGGCCAACGGCACGGCCATCGACTCCTTTGCGGTGAAGATTGGCCCGAACGGCTTCGTGTTTTACTAAGGCGCAGCCGGCCGGCATTCGGCTCCTGTAAAAAAGAAGGGGCCCGTTCGCAAGAATGGGCCCCTTCTTCATTACCAGCGAGCGAGGCTTAGTCGGCTATGCCGTCGTGGTTGCGGTCTTTGGCATCGCCGGCCGCTTTGTACAGGTCTTTGCCGGTGGGCCGGCCGGATTTGTCGCGGGTCAGGCCCGAAGTGGCCGAGTCGCCGTTGGCAATACCGTCGGAGTTGGTGTTGGTGCCGTCGGTGCCGTGCGTGGTGGGCCGCACTTTGTTATGGCCCTTTTCAACGTTGGTGTCGCCTTCGTGGGTGCCGGAGCTGCAGGCGCTCAGGGAGGCAGTAAGGGCGCAGGCTACGGCCAGGGGGCGGAGGAAGTGAGTCAGGTGCATGAAAGAAACAGGAAGTAGTGAAAGTGAGCAACAGCGCAAGGTAGAAAAATAACTTACCCTTACACAAACGCAACCACCGAGATGGGGTTGAGTTATGTTCTATAGTGCCTGGTGCCTGGTGCCTGGTGCCTGGTGCCTGGTGCTTGGTGCCTGGTGCTTGGTGCCTGGTTGTCGTATTGGCTGTTGCTTAAGAAGCCTACAACTTGTTAGGACCTGATAGGGTAGCTAAAAGCCACCAAGGGCCAAGCATCAGGCCTAACAACCAAAAACCAAGCACTAAGCACCAAGCGCTAAAAAACCATGTCTGATTCCCCTTTAGCTGCCGGCCTGCCCACGCCGGCTTATACCTATGCCGAGTTTCGGGCGCTGGTGGCCGGCCTGGCGGCCGAGCGCCGCACCAGCGGCCCCGACCAGCTGCCCGGCCTTATCCGCTTCACCCAGCAAAACGGTGAACACCTCGACCGCGCCTGCGCCGTTCCGCTGCTGCCGGCGCTGGTGGAGGCCATCCGCCACCTGCCCCGGGCCGAGCACTGGGTGGTGCTGGCCGAAGCCTGGTGCGGCGACACTGCCCACTCCCTGCCCATTCTCGCCCGCCTGGCCGAAGGCAGCGCCGGCCACGCCAAGCTGCACGTGCTGCTGCGCTCCGACCACCCCGTGGTAATGGCGGCTCACCAGACCAATGGCAAAAACATCATACCCAAGCTTATTCGGCTCGACGCCAGCACGCGGCAGGAACTGGGTAGCTGGGGCGGGCGCCCGGCCCCGGCCCAGGCCCTGAACCAGCAGTTGCACGCCGACCCGGCCATGCACACCAGCCAGATTGTGCGCGCCATGAACGACTGGTACGAGGCCGACCAGGGCCAGACCTTGCAGCAGGAGCTGCTGGCCCAGCTGCAGGGGGAAAGCTAATGCAGTTTCGCGGTGGGTGTAGCGCGGACGCTGCGAGTCCGCACGTATGAACGCTCATCCGCGCTGACTCGCAGCGTCCGCGCTACATATCCACTGACCTCAAACCCGCTCTAAGAAAAGTTAAAAATCACAATTAGCTTATTCTCGGCTGGCCTCCAGCTCTGAGGCGCTGATTTTGGACTATTGTGGAAGTGCTACGCTGGCCAAGCCTAGCGGGGCTGTTCGCAACAGGTGCATCTCAGGTATTTGCGCCAAGGTGAGCAAGCACCCCAAGCAGGCCAAATACAACGATGCAGCCGGTGCTGGCGCCCATTTGCCCGGTGGTCAGCATAAAAAATTTTCTTTCTCTCAGCACATAATCCAATTTTTAACTTATTTTCACGGCCCCCAACGCTTTCATCTATGCCCCAACCCCTGCGCCGTCGCCTTGAAAAGAAGATTGCCGCCTGGCCCTGGCGCCGTGCAGGCATTCTGGCGGGCATCAGTCTGGGGCTCTCCCTGCTGCTGGTGATTTATCTTTTTGGGGTAAGCAGCTACTTTTTCAGCCGACTTTTTTCTGCGTCTCTCGTATTGTTCTGGCTGCTGGCGTTGACGTCCTTCGCCATCGTACCGTTTATCACCTGGGCTACAGGGCATTGGTTTGGGCCACGCTGGCAAGCGGCGCCCCAGCCGGCGCCGCGTTCCCGGCGGCCGGCCCCCGGCCATTCGTCTGCGCGTTCCTAATGTTCCACCGCTGCCTTCGGGCAGCAGAAACTCAGAAAAACGACCTTGAAGACTACTCTGCTGCATATCAAAAACATGGTGTGCCCCCGCTGCGTGGAGGCCGTATACAATGTGTTGGAACGGGCCGGCTACCGCCCCAAGGCAGTGACGCTGGGCGTAGCCGAGCTCGACGAAGAAACCCCCGCCGACCCCGAAGCCGTGGCGCCGCTGCTGCACGCCGCCGGCTTCGAGCTGCTGCTGGGCCGCGCCGAGCAGCTCACCGAGCAAATCAAGGGCGTGCTGGCCGAATACCTGGAGCACCTGCGCACCGCCCGGGCGCCCCTCACCACCTCGGCTTTCCTCACCGAGCGGTTTGCCGCCACCTATTCCCACCTGAGCAAGGTGTTTTCGCGCACGGCCCACCTTACCATCGAGAAATACCTGATTCGCCTCAAAATTGAGCGCGTCAAGGAAATGCTCAGCTACGGCGAGCTTACCCTCAACCAGATTGCCGACCAGCTGCGCTACAGCTCCGGCCAGCACCTGAGCAACCAGTTCCGCCAGGTGACGGGCTACTCCGTGAGCGAGTTCCGCCGCCTGATGCTGCCCCAGCGTATGGAAATGAGTGCCATGGCTTAACCTTAACCTCTCCGGTATGCTAGAAAAGGCGGCCTCCTGACCAGGAGGCCGCCTTTTTTATGCCAAGTGGGCCGCTGCTATCGGGAAAGAAAATAGTATATCTAGGTAAGCTGCCTCACCTAAGTCTTTGCTTTACATTTATAGTTTCTCTACCCATGGCTATGAAAACCAAACTGCCTCTGTACCTGGCCCTGTTGCTGCTCACCCAATGCAGCAAGTGCAAAGACGACCCCACGCCGGCCGACCAGCTGCGCTTGCTGCCGCCAGCTACCCAGACCGGGCGCAATACCTTCGGCTGCCTGGTCAACGGCCAAGCCTACACGCCTCAGGGAAATAATGGGCAGTCCAACAACGTCTGCCTCTACGACCCGGGGCCGAACGGCGCTAATCTTAGCATCCGGACTTACCGCTCGGTAGATGGGAGCCGGACCAGTATTACTGTTAATGCGCTCTATATTACAGGGGCTGGCACGTATTCTCTCGATTTGCCAACAACAGCAGGGACAGCCTATTTTAATGATAGAAACCGGCCTAGTCCATGCAATGAATATTGGCACGGTGGCACCCTTACCTATAGCAAGGGCAACTTAACTCTGACACGGGTGGACGAGCAGGCCGGTATTATATCGGGCACGTTCGAGTTCACGCTGGCCCAGCCCGGCTGCGACACCATCAAGGTCACGCAGGGGCGCTTCGACTACCAGCTCTAATCTTTTTTTCTTCTTTCTTTTCTTCTCTCGCATGAAACAACTTTTCCTGTGCCTGGCCTTGCTGTGCGCTGCTGGCAGCGCCGGGGCCCAAACCCTGACCGGGGCCGATAGCCTGCGCCAACAGCTGGCCTACATCTTCGCCCCGCTCGACAAAAGCCAGGTTCCTACCGGCTGCCTGGCCAACTACGCCGTGCCCCTGGCGGCCAACAACGGCACTCTGGTCGATAGCAACCGCTCCGACAACAGCGTGTGGCGTCTGGCCTACGCTACCCTGATGATGAGCCAGCGTTATCAGCCGTGAGCAGCTCAGCATCGAGCACTAGCTGAAAAAGAGCAATAAGCATGGCAGACGGCCTGCCGACAAGAAGCGTCGGTAGGCCGCCTGCATTTCCCGACGGTGTGAAAGCCTGACGAACAACCCCCGCTTCCGGAGATGGCAGCCCGCAAGTGCTTTCAGGCCCCGACCTTTGCTCTAAATGAACCCGGCCCCCGCCAACCGGGTTACCTGCTACCGTGCAAACTTCCCCCCGCATTCTGCTCATCACGCCGCCGCTCACGCAGCTGAACACGCCCTACCCGGCCACGGCCTACATCAAAGGCTTTCTGACCGGGCGCGGCTACCAGGTGCGGCAGGCCGACCTGGGCCTGAATCTGGTGCTGCGCCTGTTTTCGGAGCAGGGCCTGCAGCGGGTGTTTGCCGCCATTGAAGCCGGCAATTTCGACCTTAGCGACAACGCCCGGCGCATGCTGCGCCTGCAGCGCCGCTACCTGGCCACCATTGCGCCGGTGGTGCGCTTCCTGCAAAACAAAGACCTGACCCTGGCCCCGCGCATCTGCCACGGCCGCTTCCTGCCCGAAGCCGCGCGCTTCGATAACGTGGCCGACCTGGAGCACGCCTTCGGCACCATGGGGCTCACCGACCAGGCCCGGCACCTGGCCACGCTCTACCTCGAAGACCTGGCCGACCTTATCCGCGAAACCGTGGGCCCGCAGTTCGGCTTTTCGCGCTACGCCGAGAAGCTGGCGCTGTCGGCTACGTCGTTCGAGCCGCTGCACGAGGCCCTGCAGCAGGCGCCCAACCTGCTCGACCAGATGCTGCTGGAAGAGCTGGACCTGCTGCTGGCCGACGCCCGTCCCGACGTGGTGGGCTTTACCGTGCCCTTTCCCGGCAACCTCTACGGGGCCCTGCGCCTGGCCCAGCGCATCAAACAAATCAGCCCCGGCACCTACACCATCATGGGCGGCGGCTACCCCAATACCGAGCTGCGCAGCATTCAGGAAACCCGCTTTTTCGACTACATCGATTTCCTGACCCTGGACGACGGCGAGGGCCCCTGGCTGCGTTTGCTGGATTTAGTTGTCAGTTGTCAGTTGTCAGTTGCCAGTGAGCAGTCCGGTCCTACGAGCGCCTTCCAGCACAGGCTGACAACTGACAACGAACAACTGACAATCAAGCTGCAGCGCACCTTCCTGCGCAACGAGCAGGGCCAGATTGAGTACATCAACCACCCCCACCCCGACGTGCCCCACGCCGAGGTAGGCACACCCGACTACTCCGACCTGCCGCTGACCGAGTACCTGTCGGTGCTGGAAGTGCTCAACCCCATGCACCGCCTCTGGAGCGACGGCCGCTGGAACAAGCTCACCGTGGCCCACGGCTGCTACTGGAAGCGCTGCTCCTTCTGCGACGTCACGCTGGATTACATCAGCCGCTACGAAACCGCGCCCAGCACCTTGCTGGTGGACAGAATCGAGCAGATTGTGCGGCAAACCGGGCAGACGGGCTTTCACTTCGTGGACGAAGCCGCGCCGCCCCTGGCCCTGCGCGAACTGGCCATTGAGCTGCTCAAGCGCCGCGTGTCCATCACCTGGTGGGGCAACATCCGTTTCGAAAAAACCTTCTCGGCCGACCTGTGCCGGCTGCTGGCCGCCAGCGGCTGCATTGCCGTGAGCGGCGGCCTGGAAGTGGCCTCCGACCGCCTGCTGGCCCTCATGGAAAAGGGCGTCACCATTGCCCAGGTGGCCCGCGTCACTGACGGCTTTACCCGGGCCGGCATCATGGTGCACGCCTACCTGATGTATGGCTTTCCCACCGAAACTGCCCAGGAAACCATCGACTCGCTGGAGGTGGTGCGCCAGCTGTTCGCCGCCGGCGTGGTGCAGAGCGGCTTCTGGCACCGCTTCGCCATGACGGCCCACTCCCCCGTGGGCCGCAACCCGGCCAAGTACCAGGTCGAAGCCATTGGCCCCGAGCCCGGCGGCTTTGCCTGGAACGACCTCTGGCACGAGGACCCCCGCGGTGCCGACCACGAAGCCTTCGGCCCCGGCCTGGCCAAGAGCCTCTACAACTACCTGCACGGCGTGGCCCTCGACGAGCCCCTGAGCTTCTGGTTCGACTTCAAGACCCCCAAGACCACGGTGCCCCGCCACCTGATTGAGCAGGCAGTGCAGGCCCCCGAAAAGCCCGACTTCGCCAAGCAGAACCTGCGGCTGTTCTGGCTGGGCAACGCCCCGGACTTCCGGCTGGAGCGTGGAAAAAAAGGCCCCTGCGCCGTGCTCACCTGCTACGAGCAGGCCGAGGACTTTGAGGTGAAAACCAGCCCCGCAGTAGGGGAGTGGCTGCACCGGTTGCTCACCCGCCTCAGCCAGGACTACGATACCAAAGTGCTGCTGAAAGAAGCCGCCGCCAGCTTCCCGGCCGGCGAAGGCAGCTTCGAAAATTTTCTGCAAAGTCCCGCCTGGCAGCTGCTGCGCGAAAAGGGCTTGCTTATTCTGTAGCGTAGTGGCCCGGGCGGTAGGCTCAAGGCAGGGCCAGGCCGGCAGCCTTCGTGAGTTCGGCTATGCGCCGGCCATTAGATGCTGCTTGTTCTTTCAGTGTTGAGTTAACGGCTGCGCACCCATTCCGCAATGGCGTCGGGCAGGCCAGTGGCGAAGCGCGGCACCACCTGTCCCGGGACCAGCAAATCGGGGCCGGCGTCGCGGAAAGCCAGCACCGTAGCACGCCGCCCACCCAGCGCGGCCCGCAGCGGTGTAGCCAGGGCATTGGCTCCCTGCGCGCCGTACAAGCCTAGTACCGGAAAGCGGCGCTGGGCCAGCTCCCGGAAGTCGGCCCGCGACTCCGCATCGAGGCTGACCTGCTGGACCACCAGGAACGCGGCCCGGGGCCCGCCCGGGCCCGCCAGCTCCAGGGCCAGCGCGGCGGCCCGCCGGCCCGCCGCCCACACTCCTACGGATGCGGTATCGACGCCGGGCGTGGCCCGCAGCAGGCGCAGGGCCGTGCCCAGGCCGGTGGTGCCCGCGCCGGCAGCCGGCAGCACCAACACCGTGATGCCTTCCCGCGCCAGGGCATCGCCCCAGAGGGCACCGGCCGCCGTGGTGGCAGAGTCGGGCAGCAGCACCACGGCCGAGCCCGGCGTGCGGGTGTCGGCCGGCGAGTACAGCCAGGCCGAGCCATTGTCCTGGGGCAGCTCCTCCACGCGGTAGGTACTGGGCGTGGGCGTGCCGCGCTTCACCAGCAGGGCGTCGGCCTTCAGGGTGTCGAGCTGCAGGCTGCCTTTCCAGAAGTCGCCGGCCAGCTGCAGCGTTAGCTGCTGGCCGGCCCGGCCCGGGCGCGTCAGCCGCAGCTGGTTGTTGGCAAAGTGAATGGTGTCGCCCACGAAGCTGAGGGCGGGGGCTCCCTCCACGAGCAGCTCGGCCTCGTAGTGCCCCGGGCTGGGGTGGCGGATGTCGAGCGCCGCCCGCAGGCTGCCCAGCGCCGGCGCCTGAATGCTGCCTTCGTAATGCCCTACCGGCGGGGAGGCCGCGGCGCCCTCGCCGGCTTCCTGGCCGGACTGGCAGGCCAGCAGGCATAGGAGCGGCCACAGCAGCAGTGTTTTCCAGCAGGAGGGAGCGGTGAAGAAGCAGCAGTTTGGCAAGGTGTTCTGGGCTAGGGGAGAAGAAGAGACAAAAAACAAGGGGAGTTACTGCTGTTACGCGGTGGCTGGGGAAGCAGCGGCCTTGGGTTTCTGGTTTCTGGTTAGAACGATAACCAGCAACCAGCAACCAGAAGCAACCGACCACAGCGCGCATCGCACAGGTTCGTGCGTAACAGCAGGTAGCTAGCGGCCCGACAGCCCTTTGCGGAGGATGATGTCGGTTTGCACATCCTGGCCCAGCTGAAACGGATGCTCGCCGACGGGCCGGAAGCCAAAGCGCTGATAAAAGGCCCGGGCCTTGTCGTTTTTCTCCCATACGCCCAGCACCACGGCCCGGCAGTGCAGCTGCTCGGCCAGGGCCAGAATGCCGCGCATCAGGGCCGCGCCCAGGCCGGTGCCCTGCCAGTCTTCACGCACGTAAAGGCGTTCAATCTCCAGGCGCCCGGCAGGGTCCTGGTCTTCCGGCAGCCCAATGGCCGAGTTGTCGCGCAGCTTGGCATAGCCCACCAGCTCGTTCTGCATATGCGCGAGCAGGAAGGTGTTGCCCCGGTCCTGCAGCTCAGCCAGCTGTTTTTCCGGGCTGAACGTTTCGGCCAGGTAGGCAGCCATGTCTTCGGGCTTGTTAGCCGCGGCAAAGGTGTCGTGGAAGGTCTGCCGGCCCAGGTCGGCCAGCTGGGCAGCGGTGGGGGCGTTGGGCTTGGCCAACGAGATACGGAGGGGAGATGACATGGTGCAAATATCGGCGTTGCGGGTCGGCTGGCTACAGAATGGGCTTGCCGCCGGGGCCGCTGCGCAGCCGGGCTCCGCGCAGCAGCCGCCAGCCATAGGCGGCGAGTAGCATCGCTGCCACCGCGCCCAGCCCCAGGAGAAGAAGCATGGCTAGCCACCGTGCGTCAATGGCGCCGGCCCCCGCTCTATTCCACAGGTACACCCGGACGCCGACCCGAAGCGCTAGGCCCATTGCCAGCATCACCCCGCAAAGAAGCAGCATCCCGCCCACCAGCTGGCGGGCATACGGCAAGGGCGGCATAACACGTGTTGGTGGTGAACCCCAGGCTGTACGCAGAGCGCAGACCTCAGGATACTGCTCCGCCAGTAGCAGGCACGGGAAGTTTTATAGCCTGAGTTGCCGAAGACAAGCTCAATGCAGCTACCTGTTGGATTTGCCAGCCAAGCGTGTACTTTTGTGCTACCAATCCCCGCGAGAGTAGCTCAGTTGGTAGAGCATCAGCTTCCCAAGCTGAGGGTCGCGAGTTCGAACCTCGTTTCTCGCTCATTTCATATCAGCCACTTAGCAGCAATGCTGGGTGGCTGTTCTGCTTCTAAATTGTAAGAGGCAATCTATAAGGCGAGCCTACTGCCTGTAGGCGTCTAAAAATTTTCAGGCCAGATAATAGCGCAAAAAAGGCACATTATCCAATTTATTCACAAAAAAGTTAATTTGGTTCGGCCATAAGTCTGGTGCTTTCGTATAAAGAAAACATCTATCCTAAGCCTATTTATTCCGTGGTTGCAGTTAGCCTTTACTTCTCGAATGCCGTGGGCTCGGTTGATTTCGTGCCCGGTTCTTATGTGTACCTGCACTGGACGGGGGCAGATATCAGCAGCGTAGAGTTTCGCGCCTTGTACGTACATGTGTACAACCTGCTGAAGCGGCACGAGCTAAAGGGAATTCTGGCCGACCACCGGGCTATGCCGGCTGCTCCGCCGGCGGCCGACCGCGACTGGCTGCTGAATGAGTGGCTGCCTAAGGCCCTGGCCGAGACGGGGCTGGCCCGCTACGCCGTGCTGCCCATGCCCGACCCGGCCCAGCGCCTGCATACCGACTCGGTTATAGGGCAGCTGCGGCAAAGCCTGGAAACTGCCTTTTTCGACGACGTAGACCCGGCTGCTGCCTGGCTGATGGCTGCTGAATAACCCCTTAGTCAGCTCGGGCCCTACAGCAAGCTGCGGAGCAGGCTGCGTACCTCGGGCGTCCCCGCCACGTGGAAGCGGGCCAGGGAGCGCGGGGCACTACCTACTTTCACTGTGTAAGCGGTTTCGGGCAGGGCCCCGAAGGTGTCCTCATCGGTGCGGTCGTCGCCCAGGGCCAGAATAAAGTCGGGGTGGTAGTTGCCGACCGTGCGGGCGGCTGCGCTGCCTTTGTTGATGCCGACGTGCTTGATTTCGATGACCTTATTGCCTTCCAGCACTTGAAGGTCCGTATTGGAGGCCATAAAGGTGAGGTGGCTGACCAGCTCGCGGGCGCGGCCGGCGCCCAGCTCGGCGTCGGCGCGGCGGTAGTGCCACACCAGGGAATAGTCCTTCTCCTCGATAAAAGAGCCGGCGGTGCGGCTTACGTAGAGCTCCAGTACGGGCAGGATGTCGCGCTTCCAGTCGTTGCGCAGCTCCTGAAACAGCTGCCAGTCTTCGCCGGCGGTGAGCAGCCATACGCCGTGCTCGGCAATAAAGTCCAGGGGCAGGTGGCCCAGCCAGCGGGTGAGCGTGGCACGGTCGCGCCCGCTGATGATGACCACGCGGTTCTGCGGGTTGTCGGTGAGGGCGCGCAGCAGCAGGCGCAGCTCCTCGTCGGGCTGGGCCCGCTGCGGGTTGGTGTGGAAGGGCGCAAGGGTGCCGTCGTAGTCGAGCAGCAGCAGGCGGCGCTCGGCCTCGTGGTACTCGGCCACCACCTGTTTGACCAGGGCCGGCGTCAGCGAAGCAGTGGCCAGGTTCAGCTGCTGGGTTTTGGCGTAGGCCAGGCGCTCCATAAAGAGCCGCGACCAAGCAAACACGTTGTAGCGCTTCACCAGCGCCTGCATGTTGCTCATGCGGTGCTCCTGCTCTTCGTCGGGCATCACCAGGGCCTCGTGCAGGGCTTCGGCCAGCTGCCCGGTATCGGTGGGGTTGACGATGAGGGCATCGGCCAGCTCGCGGGCCGCCCCGGCCCGCTCGCTGAGGATGAGCACGCCCCGCTGGTCGGCCTTGCTGGCCACGAATTCTTTGGCTACCAGGTTCATGCCGTCGCGCATGGGCGTCACCATGGCTACTTCGGCCAGGCGGTAGAGACCGGCCAGCTCATCGAAGGGAAAGGCGCGGTAGAAGTAATGCACCGGGTTCCAGCTGATGGTGCGGTACTGGGCGTTGATGCGGCCCACCAGCTCATCAATCTCCTCTTTCAGGGACGCATACTGGGCTACCTGGTCGCGGGAGGGCACCACCACCATCAGCAGGCTGACGTGCCCGCGCAGCTCGGGGTAGCGCTGCAGCAGCAGGGCAAAAGCGCGCAGGCGCTGGGCAATGCCCTTGGTGTAGTCGAGCCGGTCGATGGACAGGATGACGCGCACGTCCTTGAGGGCGGCCCGGTATTCCTGCACATGGGCCTGGGCCGCTTCGGAAGCCGCCGCCTGGGCGTACCGCTCGTAGTCGATGCCCATGGGAAAGGCATCCACCAGCACCGAGCGGGTGGGCGTTTCGATGCGCCCGTGCTGATTGGGCAGGCCCAGCAGCTGGGCCACGGAGCTCAGGAAGTGGCGCATGTAGCCGAAGGTGTGAAAGCCGATGAGGTCGGCCCCGAGCATGCCTTCCAGCAGCTCCCGCCGCCAGGGCAGGATGCGAATCAGCTCGTACGACGGAAACGGGATGTGCAGGAAAAAGCCGATGGTGCTGTGGGGGCGGGCCGCCCGCAGCATCTGCGGCAGCAGCAGCAGCTGGTAGTCGTGCACCCAGATGGTGTCTTCGGGCCCGGCTTGGGCCAGCACGGCCTGGCAAAACTTCTGGTTTACCGTTACATAGGCTTCCCACAAAGCTTCGTCGAACACCGGCAGCTGGGCGAAGTAGTGAAACATGGGCCAGAGCGTCCCATTGCTAAAGCCTTCGTAGTAGTCGTGGATTTCCTGCTCGGTAAGAAACACCGGGGCCATGCTGTCTTCGGCCAGCTGGGTGCGTACAAACCCTTCTTCCGACTCATCTTCCACAAAAAGGCCAGGCCAGCCCACCCACATGTTGCCATCCTGGCGGTAGATGGAGCCCAGGCCCGTGGCCAGCCCGCCTTCACTGGGCTGGAAGCTGAGGCCATCGGGGGTGCGCAGGACTTTGGTTGGCAAGCGGTTGGAGACGATAATCGTTTTGGGCATTGCAGAATCGGCACATGGTAAGCTTTGGTGTACGGAGGAAAAACCGATTTAGCTGCCTTTCGGCAGAAGCGTAAAGCAGCCGATGCCCAATGCTGACAGGTGCTGGCTGCCGGCTATACCAGCCGATGGCTGGCTCTGGCGGCGCCGTCGCGGAATAATTGCACCGGCTGGCACCCACGGCCTGGGTTTTCCGTACTGTTCAGCATTCAGGTTGACTTAGAGTCTCAAGAGGCTTGTGCTTCGTTCTGGCCGGGCCCGCGCCAAAGCCGAGCGCTGCTTAACCTGCTCACCCGCTAAACCCGCCTTTCCGGATGGCTTTTTACAATATTGCGCTGGTGCTGCTGGGCATTGCCATTATGGGCGTGGCCTGGCTGCCGTCGCTGCTGGAGCGGTTTCCGCTTTCCTACCCCATTCTGTACATAGCGCTGGGGGCGGGCGTGTACCTGCTGCCGCTGGGCCTGCCCGCCGCCGACCCCCTGGCCCACCCCCGGCTGGCCACCCACCTCTCCGAGCTGTGCGTGATTGTGGCCCTGACCGGGACGGGGCTGAAAATTGACCGGGTGTTTTCGCTGCGCACCTGGCGCTCGCCGCTGCTGCTGGTGCTGGTGCTCATGGTGCTCACCATTGGCGGGCTCGCGGCCCTGGGCTGGGGGCTGGCCGGACTGGCTCCCGCTTCGGCCCTCCTGCTGGCGGCGTCGCTGGCCCCGACCGACCCCGTGCTGGCCGGCGACGTGCAGGTGGGCGACCCCGGCGAAGGCCGCGAAGACAACGTGCGCTTTGCCCTGACCGGCGAGGCCGGCCTGAACGACGGGCTGGCTTTTCCCTTTGTGTACCTGGCCATGGACCTGCTGCCGTCGGCCCAGCCGCTGACGGAGCGCATGCTGCACTGGGCGGGCATGGACCTGCTTTACCGCACCGTGGCCGGCGTGGTGATGGGCTGGCTATCGGGCCGGCTGCTGGCTTACCTGATTTTCAGCCTGCCCAAGCGCGTGCGCATCAAAACCGCGGCCTATGGCTTCGTGGCCCTGGCCGTTACGCTGACCACCTACGGCGTGACGGAGCTGCTGCACGGCTACGGCTTCCTGGCCGTGTTCGTGGCGGCCGTCACGCTGCGCAGCCACGAGCGCAGGCACGAGTACCACAAGCAGATGCACGCGTTCACCGACCAGATGGAGCGCCTGCTTATTGTGGTGATACTCATCTTGTTTGGGGGAGCCATTGCGGGCGGGCTGCTCTCCCCCCTCACCTGGGGCGGGCTGGCCCTGGGCGTGGGGCTGGTGCTGGTGCTGCGGCCGCTGGGCGGCCTGCTCGCCTTGCTGGGCTCGAAGCGTGAAAACTGGGCCGAGCGGCTGGTGATATCCTTTTTCGGGATTCGGGGCATTGGCTCCATCTTTTACCTGGCCTTTGCCCTGGAAAAAGCACGCTTTGCCAATGCCCGGGAGATGTGGGCCATTCTGGGCTTTACTATGCTCTTCTCTATCTCCCTGCATGGCGTGCTGGCTACGCCCGTTATGAACTGGCTGGACCGGCGCCACGGCCGCAAAACCGTGGCCGAGCTGAGCGAGACTGCCGAAGAAACCTCTGAGCAGGCCGAGCAGGGCGAGGCCGTAGGAAAGGAGCTGAAGACCGAGTAGCAGCCTAAACCGCCAGGCCGGGTGCGCTTCAGGCGCCGGGGGGCGTGCGCACGGGTACGGGCTGCACGCCCGCTCCCGGCTCGGCGGGCACTGCGTCGTCGCGCTTGCTGCGGAGAAGCGGAGGTGGGGCGGGCATGCTGCGCAGCAGGGCATAGCCCAGCAGGCCCGAGCTCACCGAGGCCGAGAGAATGGCCAGCTTGGCTACGTCGGTGCCCAGGGTTTGCTCGCCCAGGGCCAGCAGGGTGATGAAGATGGACATGGTGAAGCCGATGCCGGCCAGAATGCCCGCACCCCAGATGTGGCGCCAGCTCACGCCCGGGGGCAGCGTGGCCCAGCCCAGGCGCACGGTGAGCCAGGCCATGCCGCCCACGCCCAGGGGCTTGCCCACCATCAGGCCCACGATGATGCCCAGGCCCAGCGGCGAGAACAGCCCTTGCAGGGCTTCGGGGTTGATAACCAGGCTGGTGTTGGCGAAGGCGAACAAGGGGATGATGCCGAAGGCTACCACGGAGTGCAGCTGGTCTTCGAGGCGCTGCGCCGGGGAGCTGCTGCTGGTGTGCAGGCTCTCCAGCTCTTCGCTGATGGTGCGCGGGTCGGCTTCGAGCTCCTGCAGCTCGTCGCGCAGCAGGCCCAGCCGCTCATCAATAAGCAGGAGCAGCTCGGGGCGGGAATAGGGAATGCGGAAGGGGATGGCCACGGCCAGCATCACCCCGGCCAGGGTGGCGTGAATGCCCGACTCCAGCATGAAAAACCACAGCACCAGTCCCAGCGGCAGGTAGGCCCAGAGGCTGCGCACCCGCAGCCCGTTCAGGGCCAGCAGCAGGGCCCAGGTACCCAGGGCCAGGTACAGGTAGTTGAGATGCAGCTCTTTGGTGTAGAACCCGGCAATAACCAGCACCGCTCCTAGGTCGTCGACGATGGCCAGGGCCGTTAGGAACACCTTGAGGCCCAGCGGGGCCCGGGGGCCCAGCAGCTGCAGCACGGCCAGGGCGAAGGCAATGTCGGTAGCCATGGGAATGCCCCAGCCCGCCGCCGTGGGCGCTCCGCGGTTGAAGAGCGTGAACACCAGGGCGGGCAGCAGCATGCCGCCCACGGCCCCCGCGATGGGCAGGGCCGCCTGCCGCAGCGAGGAAAGCTCGCCCTCCAGTACCTCGCGCTTGATTTCCAGGCCCACAATGAGAAAGAACACCGCCATCAGGCCGTCGTTTATCCAGTGCAGCAGGCTGTGGTCGAGCACCACGCTGTTGAAGGCTACCCGCAGATGGGTATCCCACACGGCCGGGAAGTACTGCGCCGGGCCCCAGCTGATGTTGGCCAGCACCAAGGCCAGCGCGGCGCTGAACATCAGGGTTATCCCGGCGGCAGCCTCTTTGCGGAAAAACTCACCGAAAGGACGAATCAGGGGCTTGACGAGGGGAATGAGCATGCGAGAAAGAAGCGCTGGTTGGCCAGAAATTGCAGGTTGGCCGGGGGAGGAGGGCCGGGTGGCGCAGGCACGCGCCCGGCAGCGGTGCCTGTATTTACGGCAACTTTTGCCCGGGGTATGCTATTGCCTGCACAAAACAAACTGAAAACAGGAAAGCCGATGGGCGGTAGGTGCCGGCAAGGGCGGCCTACAGACCATCGGCTTTGCTGAAAGAGCCGGATACTGCCGGGGTATGCGCGACGCGCTTAGGCCGGCTGCAGGTGCTCGGCAGCCCGACGCGGAAGGGCAAACTCCGGCACGGCCTGCGGCCGCGGCCGGCGAGGCTTGGCAGGTGCTGCGGGCGCCTGCGCTACAGGAGCCGCAACCGAGCGGGCAGCGTGGTACTGGGCAAATACTTCTTCATCGCGAGCACGCAATGCGGAAAGTTCTTCCCGGGAATACATCTTCCAAACGCCTTCGCGAAAGCAAGCCAGGAAAAGACCCAGGAATAGAAAGAGGAATAATAACTGCATTGTATAAGTGTAAGGGTGGTAGGTAGTGAAGGAGAGATAAGGGCTTCAAGTGAGAAAGTCAGCCGCTGAAAACGTCGCAGCAGGCTGTAGGTAGGCAGCTGCCAGCTGCGAGGCAGCATTACGCTGGCCGGTTGAATATGGTTTTGCCAGTAAAATCGTGTATAATTTTGAATTCAAGTACTGTGTAAGGCCGATGTATACTGTGAGGTTTGACAGTCTTAGCCGGCTATTTGTGTGGCCTTTACGGCAAAGGGGGCGGCAAAAGTTCACGGCTGCCCCTGCCATGCGGGGCAGAATCCGGGAAAAAGGCAACAAAAACGGCCCGCTACCCCTTTAGGTAACGGGCCGATTTACGTGCGGGAGGCCATGACGCTCAGCCGCTGACAACAGTAGGGCACCCGAGGGCGGTGGCGCCCTCCTCCTTGGCATTTTACTTAAAATATTTTTTTTGCCAATAAGCGCGCTCGCGTCAGAATGCGGGCAGTGGGGCAGGTCCTGGGCCTAGGCCGCCGGCCCGGAGGGAGCGGGCCGGCGGCCGAAGTAGGCCTGCGCAAAAGCCTCGGCGTAGGCTTTCACCTGCTGGCGTACCGAGCGAAACTGCTGCATAATTTCCTCCTCGCTGCCGCGGGCCCTGGCCGGGTCGGGGAAGTTGTGGTGCAGCTGCCGGGCTGAAGACGGAAACACCGGGCAGGCTTCCCGGGCATGGTCGCACACGGTGATGACGTAGTCGAAGGGCACCGCCGCGTATTCGTCGACATGGTTGCTGGTGTGATGGGCAATGTCGACGCCGTCTTCGGCCATTACCTGCACGGCCCGCGGGTTGAGGCCGTGGGTTTCGACGCCGGCGCTGTACACGGTGGCCTGCGCGCCCAGGGCCTGCTCCAGGTAGCCGTGCAGCAGCTGGCTGCGGCAGGAGTTGCCGGTGCAGAGCACCAGGATATTGGGTGTAGAAGTCATGAGCTGATAAGAGAGTGCGGTGAAAAAGGCAGGCTATTGGGCTTTTTTATACCAACGCCGGCGGAGCCAGAAGGCCACATTGACCAGCGCAATAAGGGCAGGCACCTCAATGAGAGGACCAATGACGCCGGCAAAAGCCTGCCCGGAGTTGAGGCCAAATACTCCGATGGCCACGGCAATGGCCAGCTCGAAGTTGTTGCCGGTGGCCGTGAAGGCAATGGAAGTGTTTTCGGCGTAGCTGGCTCCCAGGTACTTCCCGGCGGCAAAGCTCAGGAGGAACATAAGGCCGAAGTATAGCCCCAGTGGCAGCGCAATGCGCAGCACGTCGAGCGGGATGCGGACTATCAGGTTGCCTTTCAGGCTGAACATCAGCACGATGGTGAGCAGCAGCGCCAGCAGGGTAAGGGGGCTGATGGCCGGAATAAAGACCTGCTCGTACCACTCATCGCCCTTTAGCTGGCGTAGCAGGCGGCGCGAGAGGAAGCCTGCCACGAAGGGAAGGCCCAGGTAGAGGAGCACGCTCTGGGCAATGTCCCCCATGCCCACCTCAACGGCGTAGCCTTTCAGCCCGAAATACGGGGGCAGCACGGTGATAAACAGCCAGGCCAGCACGCTGTAGAAGAGTACCTGAAAAATGGAGTTCAGAGCCACCAGGCCAGCGGCGTATTCGCGGCTGCCATCGGCCAGGTCGTTCCACACCAGCACCATGGCAATGCAGCGGGCAATGCCAATCAGAATCAGGCCCACCATGTAGTCGGGCTTGTCGGGCAGCAGCCAGATGGCCAGCCCGAACATCAGCAGCGGACCAACTATCCAGTTCAGGAAAAGCGACAGGCCAATGATGCGCGTGTTCTGAAAAACCCGGGGCAGCTGCTCGTACTTCACCCGGGCCAGGGGCGGGTACATCATCAGGATGAGGCCCACCGCCAGGGGCAGGTTCACGGTGCCCACGGAGAAGTAGTTGATGGCCTGCTCCATGCCCGGCACGAAGTAGCCCAGGGCCACCCCCAGGGCCAGGGCCAGGAATATCCACAAGGTCAGGCCCCGGTCCAGGCCCGAGAGCTTGCGGCGGGCCACTGCCGCCGGTGCGCCGGGCTTATGCATGCGCGGTGCCGGACTGGGCCGCGGGGGCGGCATAAAGCACCGGGCCGGCACCTACCACCTGGCTGCGGCGCTCCAGCAGCAGGGTGTCGCGCCATACGCCGTGCAGCTGCGCGATGCGCTCGCGGCGCCCCACTTCCCGAAAGCCGGCAGCAGCGTGAATGCGTAGGCTGGCCGTGTTTTCGGGAAAGATGCCGGCCTGCAGCGTCCAGATGCCGTTGGCCTCCGAATCGGCTACCAGGGCAGCCAGCAGCTGCTGGCCCAGGCCGCGGCCCCGGGCCGCGGCGGCCAGATACACGCTCACCTCGGCCACGCCGCCGTACACGCAGCGGCCCGATACGGGAGAGAGGGCCGCCCAGCCCAGCACGTGGCCGCTCTGGGCTTCGTCGGTGGCTACCAGGCGGCTGTGAGCCAGGTGGCTGGCGTCCCAGGCCTCCCAGGTGGGCGCGCTGGTGGTGAAAGTGGCATTGCTGGTGGCAATGCCCTGCTCGTAGATGGCGCACACCTGGGGCCAGTGGGCGGGGGTGAGGGCTTGGATGCTCATGTGGAAGAAGGGAAGAAGCGTGGGCTGAGGAAGACAGCAGGAGCCGGGTGTTAGCAGCAGCCGCCACCCGGCGTGCAGCCGGCCGTCTGGAGCTGGGGCAGGGCCAGCAGGGAGCCGGGGATGCCGCAGGCCTCCTGCGCCAGGCAGGCCGTGTGCTTGGGCGTGAGCACGAAGTCCTGTCCGTCGAAGGCCAGGCCGAACTTGCCGATGGTATCCTGCTGGTATTCTACCTCAATGTCCAGGTCGTCGCTGCCCAGAACCTTCTGCGAGAGGTTGAGGATGTGCAGGAATTTCTGAGGCGCCAGGCGGTGGTCGTAGTCGCCGGCTTCCCAGAGCTGGAAGTTGGCCACCGTCTCACGGCGCTCCACGCCCCCGCAGTCGATGAAATGCTTGTTTACCAGGCCTACTTCCGTCACATGGAAGTGGGCGGGCAGGTAGCTGCCATCGGGCAGGCGGAAGCTGACGGCGCTCAGCCCGGTGAGGGCTTGCTTCATTTCGGCAATTTTCATGGTATGAGAGGTTGAGGTGAAAAAAAGAGTAGGACAGAACTAGCAGCCGCAGGCATCGGCCGGGCCGCAGGCGGGGTTGGCCACGGCCTGGGTGAAGAGGCCGGCAAACAGAGCCTGGGCCTGGCGCCAGAGCGCGGTGTTGAGGCAGTAGCACACAGTCAGCCCATCGATGGTGCCGGAAATCAGGCCGGCGGCCTTCAGCTCCTGCAGGTGCTGGGTGACGGTGGTGCGGGCCAGGGGCAGCTCGGCGGCAATGTCGCCGGAGATGCAGGTGGTTTTGCTGGCCAGCAGCTCCACAATGGCTACCCGGGCCGGGTGGGCCAGGGCCTTGGCCAGGCGGGCCAGCTGCTGCTGCTGCTCCGTAAAGGCAGCTGTTTTCGCGTGCGTCATGGTGGTGTTGTTGATTTATGTCGCAAACATACGACATAGTATGACGTAATAATACGTCATAACGTAAAAAAGTTTTTCCTGGAGTGGAATTCGGGTTCGTAGAGTGGGTTAAACTCGTTGCGAACTGGTTTGCAAAAATCGAACGATGTAGAGACGCAACATTTTGCGTCTCCGGGACTGCGCCATTAAAGCTGGGACTGCGCGGTCAGAATGTTCTTAAATCGTCGTTCAACGATGAGACGCAAAATGTTGCGTCTCTACTTCCGCCCGCCGATTTCCGCAATGCACTCTGGGACGGGTATAAAAGGTGAGCGTTGTTACTCTCTGAGTAAGCGTTTATCTGACAACGAACAACTGACAACCCTTTACTTCTGAGCGCCTACCCAATGCCCCGCCGACGGCCCAGCTTGGGGCGGGTTCACAGAAAGGAAATATGGCAGCGCATTGCTTTTCCCGGCTCAACTACGTACACGGCAGGCATTTACTAGTTGACTATTCGCATGCCGCGCACCATTATTGTATCTAACCGACTGCCTACCAAAGTACAGCGCAACAATGAAGGCCTGAGCTTCAAGCCCAGCGAGGGCGGGCTGGCTACCGGGCTGGGCTCCATCTACCGCCAGGATGGCAACGTGTGGGTGGGCTGGCCCGGCCTTTTAGTGGAAGACCCCGCCGAAGAAAAGCAGATTGCCGAGGCGCTGCAGGGCGACAGCATGGCCCCCGTATTTCTCAGCGAGGTGGAAATCGAGAACTTTTACGAGGGCTTCAGCAACTCCACGCTCTGGCCCACTTTTCACTACTTCCCGCAGTTTGCCACCTACGAGCCAGCCCACTGGCAGGCCTACGTGGCCGTGAACGAGAAATTCTGCCGCGCCGTGCTGGAGCTGGCCGGCCCCGACGACACCATTTGGGTGCACGACTACCAGCTGCTGCTGCTGCCGCAGCTGCTGCGCCAGCAGCGGCCCGACTGCACCATCGGCTTTTTCCTGCACATTCCTTTCCCCTCCTACGAGCTGCTGCGGGTGCTGCCCTGGCGGCGCCAGCTGCTGGAAGGCATGCTCGGGGCCGACCTTATCGGCTTTCACACCTTCGGCTACATGCGCCACTTCCTGAGCTCGGTAAGCCAGCTGCTGGGCCTGCCCAATCAGAACGGGCAGGTGGAGCTGCCCACCCGCTCGGTGCTGGTGGATGCCTTTCCCATGGGCATCGACTACGAGCATTACGTGCAGGCGGCCGGGTCGGAAGCGGCGCAGCAGCACGAGGCCACCTACCGTGAGGCCCTGCGCGGCAGCCGCGTGGTGCTGTCCATCGACCGGCTCGACTACAGCAAGGGCATTGCCCAGCGCCTGCGGGCCTTTGAGCAGCTGCTGCAGCGCCACCCCGAGTGGGTAGGCCAGGTCAGCCTGCTGATGGTGGTGGTGCCCTCCCGCGACCAGGTAGCCCAGTATGCGTCCCTCAAGCAGGAAATCGATGAGCTGGTGGGCCGCATCAACGCCAGCTTCAGCACCATCGACTGGAACCCCATTTACTACTTCTACCGCTCCTTCCCGCTGGAGGAGCTGGCGGCCCTCTACCGCCTGGCCGAGGTGGGACTGGTGACGCCCGTGCGCGACGGCATGAACCTGGTAGCCAAAGAATTCGTGGCCTGCAAAACCGACAACCGCGGCGTGCTCATCCTCAGCGAGCGGGCCGGCGCGGCCCGGGAGCTGTCCGACGCCCTGCTCATCAACCCCACCGACCTGGAAGGCATGGCCGAGGCCCTGCACCAGGCCCTGACCATGCCCGCCGACGAGCAGGAGCAGCGCATGACGGCCATGCGCGAGCTGGTGCGGGAGTACAACGTGTTTGCCTGGAGCAAGCTTTTCATGTACCAGCTGGCCTACAGCAAGGTGAAGCAGAACACCCTGGCCACCCACGTTCTGGATGAGAAAGCCAGCAGCCAGCTGCTGGCCGACTACCAGGCGGCCCCGCAGCGCCTGCTGCTGCTCGACTACGACGGCACGTTGGCCCACTTCCACCCCAACCCCAGAAAGCCGAGCCCGACGAGGAGCTGCGCCAGCTGCTGCGCGCCCTCACCGACAACCCGCAGAACCGCGTGGTCATCATCAGCGGGCGCGACCGTGCCACGCTGGCCAACTGGCTGGGGGAGCTGCCCCTGGACTTTATTGCCGAGCACGGCGTGTGGCTGCGCAAGGCTGGCGAAGACTGGCAACTGTTTCAGGAGCTGCGCAACGACTGGATGCACGAGCTGCGCCCCGTGCTTGACCAGTACGTGAGCCGCACCGCCGGCTCCTGCATCGAGGAGAAGGACTATTCCCTGGTGTGGCACTACCGCCGCGCCGACGCCGACCTGGGCGAGATGCGGGCCCGGGAGCTGGTCAGCCACCTCTCGTTTATGACGGCCAACAGCGACCTGCAGGTGCTGGAAGGCAACAAGGTTATCGAAATCAAGCACGTCGGCATCAACAAAGGCACGGCTGCCAGCCGCTGGCTGGCGCAGTACCCGGCCGACTTTATTCTGGCCCTGGGCGACGACCGCACCGACGAAGACACCTTCCGCGCCCTACCCGCTTCGGCCTATACGGTGCGGGTGGGTGGCAGCACCCGCTCCCGGGCCCGCTTCCGCCTGGCGGGGGTGAAGGAGGTGCGGGCGCTGCTGGGGCGGCTGTAGCCCCACCCCCCAGCCCCCTCCCCTGTGGGGGAGGGGAGCCTGGCGGAATCAGTTAAAAGTTAAAAGGGAAGAGTTAAAAGGACGTTCAGCCCTTTTAACTCTTCCCTTTTTTTCTAAATAAACAATAGAACAACTGCGTCAGGCTCCCCTCCCCCGGAGGGGAGGGGCCGGGGGTGGGGCTGGGGCTACACGAAGCTCGGCTTATCCAGCTTCTTGGCAATGCGATACGCCGCGTTCACCAGTCCTACATGGCTGTAAGCTTGCGGGAAGTTGCCCCACTGCGAGCCGGTTTTGGCGTCCACGTCTTCGCTGAGCAGGCCCAGGTGGTTGGTGTAGCGGATGAGCTTCTCGAACTCAGCAATGGCCTCGTCGAGGCGACCCACGCAGGCCAGGGCCTCCACGTACCAGAAGGAGCAGATGAGGAAGGTGGTTTCGGGCGTGCCGAAGTCGTCGGGGTGGCGGTAGCGGTAGAACAGGCCTTCGGGTGTCTTCAGCTCCTTTTCCAGGGCCACGAGGTGGGTGCGGGCCAGCTCCGAGTCGGGGTCGAGGTAGCCCATGAGGATGAGCTGCAGGGTGCTGGCGTCAAGGTGGTGCGAGCCGATGGCGTTGGTGTACACGCCGCGCTGCTGGTCGAGGCAGAGCTCGATGCGGCGGCTGGCTTCTTCCACCAGGGCGGCGGCTTCGGCGGCCATGTCGCCGTTGCCGAGGTAGCGGGCCACGCGCTGGGCGGCGTGGCTGCCGGCCCAGTGAAACAGGTAGGTGTAGCAGTGGTACTGGGCAATGTTGCGGAACTCCCAGAGGCCAGCGTCGGGCATGTCCATGGTGTGGCGAATCAGGCGCAGGGCCTCATACACCAGCTTTTCGGGGTTGGGCCGGTCGGGGTCGACGAAGCGCTGGTCGACGTAGAGCGGCATCAGGGCCACCAGCACCTGCCCGTACACGTCGTTCTGGATGTGGGTGTAGGCGTCGTTGCCGATGCGCACGGGCTGGTTGCCGAGGTAGCCCTCGAGGTGGTCGAGCTCCTGCTCAATAAGGTCCGACGAGCCGCTGATGCTGTACAGGGGCTGGTACTTGTCGCGCACCTTGGTGGAGATGTCGGCGATGTAGTGGAAGTAGCGCTCCATCTCCTCGAAGTGGCCGATGTTGTTGAAGGCCGTCAGGATGTAGTAGGTGTCGCGCATCCAGCAGAAGCGGTAGTCCCAGTTGCGGGTGCTGCCGGGCGCTTCGGGCAGGCTGGTGGTGCTGGCCGCGATGATGGCGCCGGTGTCTTCGTACTGGTGAATCTTGAGGGCCAGGGCCGAGCGCACCACCTGCTTCTGGTAGAAGCTGCCGATGCTGGTGCTTTTCACCCACTTGCGCCAATACTCTACGGTGGCGCGCAGAAACTGCTCAGCGGTGCTTTCCAGCGGTGCTTCCAGCGGGGCGCCGTAGGTGAGCACCAGGTACTTGGTTTCGTTCAGGGCAAAGTCTTCGCTGTCGAGGATGTAAGTCAGCGGGATGTTGGTGGTGAGGCGAATTTCCTCGTCGCCGCCCAGAAAGGCAATGTGGTTGGAGCTGCGCCGCCGGTTCAGGGGCTGGCGGCCGTAGTCGCCCACCGGCTCGCACTCCACCCGGATGCGGGGTGCGCCCGCCAGCGGCTCCAGCTTGCGCACCAGCATCAGGGGCTTGTAGTACCGCTCGTACTGCGGGAAGCGCGGGGCGAAGTCCGTCACGCGGTACTGCCCGTCGGCTGTCGTAATCTCGGTACACAGCACGTTGGTGTTTTCCTGGTAGTACTGGTGGGAGTCGAAGGGCCCGGCGGCGGGCAGAATGCTGAAGTCGCCGCCCTTGTTGCGGTCGAGCAAAGAGCCGAATACAAAGCTGCTGTCGAAGCGCGGCCAGCACAGCCAGGCCACGGACGTGTCTTTGCGGATAAGCGCCAGGAAGGCGCAGTTGCCAATCAGGCCGAGGTCGTAGGTGTGTTTGGTCATGAGTCAGGAAGCGGCATTGCGGAGGGCAAGCCCAGCCTTATCCCACGTTCTAGGCGTTCAGAAGGTTACAGCGGACGGGTATCGGCTGCCAAGCCGTGTTCCCCGGCTGGGGCCAGGGCAGACTAAAAAAACAGCCCTGCCAACACCGGACAGGGCGTTGGCAGGGCTGCTGCGCATCGGCTTTGCCTTGGGCAAAACCCGGCTAGTCGTTGTTGCCGGTGCCGCCTTCGTTGGTGAAGTTCTGGTCGTCGCCGGGCTTGGGCTTGGTGCTGCGGGCTACCTCGTTGGTGAGGGCTACGTCTACATCGGCCGTGGCGCCGCCCCCGGCGCTGGCGCCGCTTTCGTCGGCGGTGGTGCCGGCCTGGGTACCAGCCCCGGTCCTGCTACCGCTGCCGGCATCCTCGTCGGTTGAGCTGCCCGCCGCACCGCCGCTGAGGCCTTTGAACGGCCAGCCACCCGTGAGGCCTACCACTGCGCCGGCGGCAAGCGCCGCCAGGCCCACCCCGAGCCAGGCCTTACGGTTTTTCCCTTTGGTTTTCTTTTCGGCCTTACTTTTTGCTGCCTTGTTCTTCATAGCGTCATGGTAATGGTTGAAGAAAAAGGTACGGCAACAGGCAGGGCGGGTTGAGAAACTAACGGGATTTTTTACCAGCTCAACGGTAGCAGGAAGGAGCAGCTGCCGGCCCAAAGCGCTTACTGAGCCGGCAGCACCAGCACGGGCACGGCACTGCGCAGCAGCACTTCGGCCGTCACGCTGCGATGAAACAGCTCACTCCAGAAGCTGCGCGGCCGGGCAATCAGCGCCACCATGTCGAATTTGCCCGAGGCAACACTGTCCAGAATGGCCTCGGCCGGGCTGTCGTGCGTCACCAGGCGGGTATGCACCCGCTGCAGGTCAACGGTAAGGCCGGTGCTGAGCACCGAGTCCAGGGCGCGCTGCTCAGTGCTGTCGTCGGCGGGCACCGGGCTTACGTGCAGCACGGTAAGCTCGGCGCCCAGGTCGGCCAGCAGGTGGCGCACCGCGCCGCTGTGCTCGCCCAGGCTGAAGGCCTCGCCGTCGGCAGCCAGCAGTATGCGGCGCGGCCGGGTGGCGCTGCTCATCGTGTGCGGCACCACCAGCATGGGATGGGGCGCCGTGCGCAGAATGTCGAGCGCCGTGGTTTGCACCAGCTCGTCGGGGGTGGCGGAGTAGTCGGGGCGGCCCAGCACCACCAGGGCGGGGCGGTGGCGGCTCACGGCGTCGGCCACGGCGTAGGCCACGCGGCCGTGCCCCACCTCGGCCACCACCGGCACCGGCAGCTTGCCCGATACGCTGCGCAGGGCCGTGGCAATGGCTTCCTGGCTTAGGTTGCTGAGCGTGCCGGTAAACAGCTCCGGGTCGAGGATGGAGTCGCGGCGCACGTGCAGCAGCACCAGGCGGGCATCGAGTGGGGCGGCCAGGTTGGTGGCATAGTTCAGGGCACAGTGGGAGGCCTGGAAGAAGTCGGTGAGGATAAGCAGCGAGGCGGGCATGACGGTGGCAGGCTAGGGGTGAAAACGATGCAAAACTCCGCGCTGCTCCCGGCTGCCCACCTGCCAAATATTAGCCCAGGGGTATGATTTATATCATGTTTGCGGGTCGGGTATGCATGGAACCTTGCGGCGCAATTCAACCCGTTGTCTTTATGAACGTTATGCTTCGCTTTCTGGCAATGGCGGGGGCTATGCTAGGTTTCCTGAGCTGCCTTGGGGCTGGCTTGCTGGGTCTGAGGGGTTGCGTGCCCATTGCCGGGCAGCAGGTAGCAGTCGATACGCTGGCTCTGCCAGCGGTGCCGTCGGCCCCGGTTGCCCCGGTCTTGGCTCGCTTGGTAAGGCAGCGGCTGGAAGAGCTGGGCAACAGGGCAGAAAGCACAGGGTTGGATGCCTGGCCCCGGGCCGCTCTGCTCGCTTTCTACCGGGATGACTATGCCCCTGTCTGGGGCGAAGCCGGGGGCCTCAATGCCGACGCCCTGGCGGCCCTGGCCCTGCTGGCCCGCGCCCGTGACTACGGGCTGCAGCCCGAGTATTATCGGCTGCTGCGCCTGCAGCAGCTGCGCGACTCCCTGGCCAGTGCCCCACCGGCCCGGCAGGCACTACTACAGGCCGAGCTGGAGCTGGGCCTTAGTGCCGCCGTGCTGCGCTTTATGAGTGACATAAGCCAGAGCCGATTGCGCAGCTATGCCGCTTTCACTGGTGCAGAAGCGCGGGCCCGGGCGCTGCGCCAGGCCCTGAGCCAGCACACTGTGCCGCAAGCCCTGCTGGCCGGGCAGCCCACCCACCGCGCCTACCGGCAGCTGCAGCAGGCCCTGGCCCGGTGGCTGGCCCACCCCGCTTCGGCCGACTCCCTGGCGGGCCGGCAGCGGGGCTTCGAGCAGGCCGCCCTCAACCTGGAGCGCTGGCGCTGGAGCCCCATTGCCGACTCCGAGTACGTGCTGATAAACATTCCAGCCTACGAGCTGCAGGTGGTGGCCCCCGCCGGCATGCAGCGCTTCCACGTCATCGTGGGCAAGCCGGAGTCGCCCACGCCCACGCTGAGCAGCTCCATCACGCACTTCACCCTGGCGCCCGACTGGCACGTGCCGCACTCCATTGCCACGCGCGAGATGCTGCCGCGCCTGAAAAAAGACTCGGGCTACCTGCTGCTCGAAGACCTGCAGCTCTACGACCGCGGCGGGCAGCTGGTCGACCCCTTTCAAGTGAACTGGGCCGCGGTGACGGCGCAAAGCTTCCCCTACACCATTCGCCAGGCGGCGGGCTGCGAAAACGCGCTGGGCAACATCGTGTTTCGGTTTGCCAACCCCTATGGGGTGTACGTGCACGATACGCCCACCCGCCTGTTTTTCAACCAGCCCCGGCGGGCGCTCAGCCACGGCTGTGTGCGCCTGGAAAACCCGCTGCAGCTGGCCGCTTACCTGCTGCGCCGCGGTGGGCAGCCCGTGGAGCTGCCCAGCGACGAAGCGTGCAGCCGCCAGCCCCGCCCCCGCGATGTAAGGCTTCGCCGGCCCATGCCCCTGCACCTGCGCTACGCTACCTGCCTGGGCCAGGGCGGCCAGCTGCGCTTTCTGCCCGACATCTACGGCCTGGATGAGCCCCTGTGGCGCGGCTTGTTTGGAGTGGTCACCGCGCCGCTGAAGTAAATGACGAACGTCAGGATTTAAGGCAATACGCATCAGTGCACCGCCCCAGTGGCAGCGCGAGCTTTGGGGTGAACATCACCTTTTATCGCCGGCTGCGGCCGTGCCCTGCCATGAGCCATTCTCTGTTGGTGCTTGCTGATTTGTCGGAGCCGGCCCGGCAGGCCGCCCGCTATACCGCCGTGCTGGGCGCGGCGTTGCCGGCCCAGCTGGCCCTGCTGCACTGCTACCACAGCCCGCTGCTGTTTCCCGAGCTGGTAACGGTAACGACCCGGGGCAGCATTCGTAGCCAAGTGGAAACGGCGGATGCCCTCCGCGACTTTGCCCAGCAGCTGGCCCTGCCCACTGAAATCAGCGTGTCGGTTAAGCCGGCGGCGGAGGCCGTGCGCGGGGCTATCCGCCGCCACCAGCCCCTGCTGCTGGCCATGGGCCTGAGCCCGGAGCAGGACCTGCTCGACCAGCTGCTGCACAACCAGCTGCTGCCGGTGCTGCGCGCTACTCACTACCCCGTGCTGCTGGTGCCCGCCGCCGGTGCCGCGCCCCGCGCTCCGCGCCGGGTGCTGTGGGCCGTCGATGCCGGGCCTTTCGTGCCCAACGCGGCGGCGCGCCGCCTGGCTCCGCTGCTGGCCAGCTGGGAGGCGGCCCACACCATTACCCACAGCGTAACGGGCCCCGCCTATCCGGCCTCCGTCGGCCAGCTGGCTATGGACCAGCTGCGCCACAGCCGGCTGCTGCCCTTCAGCACGCAATACGAGCTGTACACCCGTCACCACGACGTGGCCGCCAAAGGCATCCTCGAAGCTATGGAGGACGTGCAGCCCGACTTGCTGGTGCTCATTGCCCGCCCGCGCAGCTTCCTGGGCCAGCTGTTTCACCGCAGCGTAACGGCCCAGGTGCTGCGTCACTGCCGCGTGCCGGTGCTGCTGGTGCCGGCCGAAGCACCCGAGCAGCCCGACTGGATGCCCTGCCTGTGTTAGTACAGTTTAGGGTTTCTGGTTTCTGGTTTTCGTTTGAACGACATCAGCCAGCAATCAATAACCGGAAACAAGCAGCAAGCAACAAGAAACTATAAACTGGAAATAAGAAACCTGCCCCATGCCGCTGACCCTGATTGCCCTCGCCGGCTTTTATGCCCCCGACCGGGCCGCCGTGCGCTACGCCGACGCCCTGGCCCAGGCCCTGCATGCCAACCTGGTGCTGCTGCACGTAAACCGCGCCGCGCTGGTCGACCCCTACGAGCTGCTGGATGAAAGCTACCGCCGCGACGAGCTGGTGCTGCAGGCCGATACGGTCAGCGCCCTGCGCCGGGTGGCCGGCAGGCTGCGAACCCCCGCTACCGTGGAGCTAAGCACCGACCTGCTGCCGGCCGTGGCACAGGACCTGGCCGAGCGCTACGGCCCGGCGCTGTTTGTGCTGGGGCAGCCGGCCGAAGAGGCGGCGGCCAGCATCGTGCCGGCCTGCGTGGAGCTGCTGCGGGCCGGGCAGTACCCGCTGCTGCTGGTGCCGGCTGCTGCGCCGGCCGCCGTACCGCAGTGCTTCCTGGTGGCCGCCGATGCCGAGCCATTTGCCCTCTCCAACGAGGCGCAGGCCTGGCGGCCCTTGCTTAGCCGGCTGGGGGCCGAAGTGCTGGTAGCGCATGTATCGGCTGAGGGCGAGGACAGCGCCGCCTGCGCAGCGGCTCTCCGGGCCGTGCAGGCCAGCGGCCTGCTGCAGGGCCTGCCTGCGCCGGAGCTGCGCGGCTACAGCCAGCCCCAGGCCAGCTGCGGCATTCTGGCGGCCGTACAGGAAACCCAGGCCGACGTGCTGATTCTGCTGGCGCGGGAGCGCAGCTACCTCAGCGAGCTGTTTCACCGCAGTGTGACGGCCCAGGTGCTGAAGCACACGCCGGTGCCCGTCCTGCTGCTGCCCGTGGAATAAGGCCAGTGTGCCTGGCGCGGGACTTTCTCACGCCAGATGCGGGTTCTAGTCCTTGCAGCAGTTTTCGGGCCGGTATACGCTTTTAGAGCGGTTTCATCGTCAGTGTACGCAGCATCGTAGCGCGGACTTTTAGTCCGCGAGTTCACCAACTCGGGCGCACTCGCGGGCTAAGAGTCCGCGCTGCCTACAGTAGCCCAAAACGTTGTTAACTCAGTACAGGAAGCTAAAACCTGCTGTAATCATGCTTTGGGTGCACGCCTTCGGGAAATGCTGGAGAGGGGCACACGGGCCCGCCGCTGGCTTACTCCGCTACTACCACCGGCTGCACCTTGCTCAGCAGCAGGGGCACAATGGCCTCGCCTTCGGGCAGGCCCTGCTGCCGCCAGAGCTCCACGCCGCGGCGCACCAGCACAAAGGCGGGCAGCTCGGTAGCCTGAAAGCTGCTTACCACGGCCGGGTGGCTGGCTTCGTCAATCTTGAGCACGCGGATGCTGGCGCCCAGCTGCCGCTGCAGCGCCTTCAGCGCAGCCATGGTGGCAGCCTGGGCGGCGCGGCTGCTGCCCAGGGCCGGGGGCAGCAGCACCAGCAGCACGGCTGCATCGGTGGGCTGAGCAGGAGCAGGGAGGGGCGCGGGCATGGCTACTAGGGCTAGGATGACAGCGTAAAATTACCCCCGCTCCCAAGCAGCCAGCATGATGGCCGTCAGGCCGGGGAATGACATTTATCAGCCTTCCCCCATGCGGCGCATCCACCCTGTCCGGCCGTAACTTTCGGCCACAAATGGCCATCTGCCAGCCAGGGCCAGCCACCAACTTTATGCCAACTACGCCTTCTTCCCGCCTCCTGCTGGAGCTGCTGTACTCCCAGGCCGAGGAGTTTATCGGCCTGTATGATTTAAGCGAGCGGCGGTTCACGCAGGTAAACCCGGCCGGGGTGCAGCTGCTGGGCTATGCCTCCGAAGAGGCGCTGCTGGCCGGCAGTGGCCGCGCCCTGTCGGTGCCGGCCTGGTCTGGCGCCGACTGGCTTGGTCTCTGCGAGCAGGTGCGCCGGGAAGGCCGCCGGGCGGTGGAAGCCCAGGTGCAGCGCCAGGACGGCGGCTCGTTCTGGGGACGCATGGAGCTGACGTACTTCGAGGCCGAGGGCCACCCCAGCCTGCTCCTGCGCCTGAGCGAGCAAAACCGCCTGCAGCAGGCCGAGCGCGAGCTGGCCCACAGCGTGCGCCGCTTCGAGGCCGTGTTTACCAATGCCACCATCGGCATCATCGTGTGCGACCGGCCGGGCACCATCGTGTCGGCCAACCAGCACGCCATGCAGCTGTTCGGCTACCAGCCGCAGGAGCTGATTGGGCAGCGCATTGAAGTGCTGGTGCCCCGCTCCCTGAGCCGCGAGCGCCACGAGAAGCTGCGCGAGTCGTTCAATGCCCAGCCCGCCGTGCGCAACATGGGCCACAACCGCGACCTGCTGGCCCAGCGCCGCGACGGGTCGGAGTTTCCGGTGGAAATCAGCCTGAGTTACTTCCACATCGACGACGAGCTGTACGTGGTGTCCTACATCCTCGACATCACCTTCAAGAAAGAAGCGGAAAGGGAGCTGATTGACCAGCGCCAGCGCGTGGAACGCCTCAACGCAGAGCTGGAGCAGAAAGTGGCCGACCGCACCCACGCCCTGATGAACACCCTGGAGCAGCTGGAGCAGCGCAGCCACGAGCTCACCCAGGCCCTGGCCGCGGAGCAGGAGCTGGGCGAGCTCAAGTCGCGCTTCGTGAGCATGGCCTCCCACGAGTTTCGCACCCCCCTCACGGCCGTGCTCACCTCGGCCACGCTGATTGAGAAGTACCCCGGCGCCGAGCAGCAGGACAAGCGCCTCAAGCACCTGCAGCGCATTCGCGCCTCGGTCAACCACCTCAACGACATCCTGGAGGAATTCCTATCCGTGGGTCGCATCGAGGAAGGCAAAATCGAAGCCCGCCCCAGCAGCCTCGACCTGGGCACCCTGCTCGACGAAACCGTAGCCGACGTGCAGGGCATGCTCAAGGCCGGGCAACGCATCGAGCGGCAGCTGGCCTGCCCCGGCCCGGTGCGCCTCGACCCCTCGCTGCTGCGCAAAATCCTGGTCAACCTGCTCTCCAACGCCATCAAGTACTCGGGCGAAAACGCGGTGGTGCGCGTGCAGGCCGACTGCGCGGGCGGCCGGCTGACGCTGCTGGTGCAGGACCAGGGCGTGGGCATCTCTCGGGAAGACCAGGAGCACCTGTTCGAGCGGTTCTTCCGGGCCCGCAACGTCACCAACGTGCCCGGCACCGGCCTGGGCCTCTACATCATTGCCAAGTACCTGGAGCTGATGGACGGCAGCATTGCCCTGCACAGCGAGCTAAACCAGGGCACCACCGTCACCATTACCATCCCGTATGAAAACCATTCTGCTGATTGAGGACAACGAGCTGATTCGCGAAAACACCGCCGAGATTCTCGAGCTGGCCGGCTACGATGTGCGCACGGCCGAGAACGGCAAGCTCGGCGTGGAGCAGGCCCTGGCCAAAAAGCCGGACCTGGTGGTGTGCGACATCATGATGCCGGTGCTGGACGGCTACGGCGTGCTCCAGATTTTCAACCAGAACCCCCAGCTCGCGGGCGTGCCCTTTATCTTCCTTACGGCCAAAACCGAGCGCGCCGACCTGCGCCGCGGCATGGAGCTGGGCGCCGACGACTACCTCACCAAGCCCTTTGACGAAGCCGAGCTGCTGAGCGCCATTACCGGCCGCTTCAACCGCTTCCGCTCCTTGAGGTCGGACTACGACCTGCAGGCCGAGGGCCTGCACGAGTTTTTCGACGACGCCCGCGCCGTGGGCAACCTGGCCAGCCTCTCGGCCGACCGCAAGGTGTACCAGGTGCGCAAAAAGCAGGACATCTACCTCGAAGGCGACGAGCCCAACCGGGTGTACTTCCTGAAAAGCGGCCGCGTGAAAACCGTGAAAACCACCGACGCCGGCAAGGAGCTGATTACCGGCCTCTACGGCCCCGGCGAGTTTTTTGGCTACCTGCCCCTGCTCGAAAGCACCGCCCACAGCGACTCGGCCGTGGCCGTGGACGACGCCGAGCTGGTGTACATTCCCAAGGACGACTTCACCCAGCTGCTGATGCGCAACCTCGACGTGGGGCAGCAGTTTATTCGCCTGCTGGCCGGCCGCGTAAGCGAGCGGGAAGAGCAGCTGCTGGGCATGGCCTACAGCTCCATCCGCCGCCGCGTGGCCGATACCCTGCTGCGCCTGTACGAGCAGGCCCCGGAAGGCACGATTCAGCTTTCCCGCGAAGACATGGCCGCCATGGTCGGCACCGCCTCCGAATCCCTGATTCGCACCCTCAGCGAGTTCAAGCAGGACGGGCTCATTGAGCTGACGCCGAAAAACATCCGCGTGCTGCAGCCCGAAAAGCTGCGCCGCGCCCACTGGTAACCCGTACCGCAGACTCGGCGAGTCCGCGCGTCTGGACGTTAGCACGCGCGGACTCGCAGAGTCCGCGGTACAGTACCTGCTGCATCTCAGCTGCAAAGCTGAGTTTTGACATGCAGGCCGCCGGGGATACGCCCGTGCTTTGAGCCATCAAATGCATTAATTCCCCTGTTATGTTTCCACCCCTGAAAAGCGGCAGCCTGCTGGGCGGCCAGCACAGCCCTGCCGGCGAGCAGAAAGCCTTAGTGCTGCTCGATAAAAGCGGCCAGAAGGGTATCTACAAAACCTTCCGGGCCGGCGAGGTAATGGTCACCCACACCGCGCCCGTCGATGTGTTCGTGACCGTGCTGGCCGGTCGCCTCACCATCACCCAGGAAGACGTAGCCACCGAAGTAACGGCCGGCGACTACGTCATTATTCCCCAGGGGGCGCCCCACGCGCTGAGCTGCCACGAGGCGGCGCGGATTCTGATTTACCGGTAGCCCTACCCCCGGCCCACGCCGCTTGATGCGCGGAATCCTGCGGGGGAGGGGAGCTTTTTACGGTGGCTACTCATTTTCAGTTAAAAGTTAAAAGGGAAGAGTTAAAAGATAGAACGTCTTTTAACTCTTCCCTTTTATCTCAATCGTCAAGCTCCCCTCCCCCGTAGGGGAGGGGCCGGGGGTGGGGCTAATGCACCTGCAGCGGCCCGCGCTGCCGCAACCGGTACTCGAACATGTTGGCAATGTTGAGGGCCCGCAGCTTGGCTTCCTCGGCTTTGGGGCCGGCGTACAGCTCATCCACGGTGGTCAGAAACAGTTCCAGCCAGCGCTTGAAATGCGTGGCATCGATGGGCAGGGGCAGGTGCTTGGGAAAGGGCCGCCCGTGGTAGCGGGCGCTGCCCAGCAGGATGCTGCTCCAGAAGTCGTACATGATGGGCAGGTGGCTTTCCCAGTTCACCTGGGCGAAGCCGTTGAAGATGGGGGCCAGCAGGGCGTCGTGGTTGACTTTGCCATAGAAGGTGTCGACCATGAGCCGGATGTCGGCTTCGGTGCTGATGTCGGGCAGGGTATCGGGCATGGGGAGGGCAGAAAAGTAGTTGAAGTTATGCCCTCACCTGCGAGAGGCGGGGCAGGGCAAAGCCGGTGCCGGCGTTCCGCAGCATCCAGCGGAACGCCCAGCTGCCGGTGAGCAGCAAGGTCAGCAGCTTCACTACCTCCAGGGCAATGTAGGTAGTGTGCAGGGAGCTGGGTGGAGCGGGGCGGCCGGCCAGCAACGCCAGCGCCCGCACATCCAGGGCCGGCAGCAGCCAGAACGTTTGCAGCAGCAGAATAGCTCCGAGCAGGCACAGGGTAGCCGCCACGTGGCCGGGCACCCGCAGCCGCCAGGCGCTGAGCACGGCTACGGTGGCCAGCACCAGCTCCACCTTGTTCAGGGCCTGAAACACGATGCGCCCAATGCCCAGGCCCAGCGGCACGGTAATATGCGGGGCCGTAAACTTGAGCGGTGCTTCGAGAAAGGAGATGCCGGAAATCAGGCCGGCCCACCCGAACAGGGAGGCCAGCAGCAGGAGCGAGGTGGTAGGGTGAGGGCGCATAGTAGGATGGTATAAACCCCTCCCCAACCCCTCCCCAAAAGGGAGGGGAGCCAGTCACGTTGGTCTGCTTTTTAATTAAAAGAGAAACGGCAAAAGGTAGTTCTGCTTTTAACGCTCCTCACCTTTCAAAAGTCAGGCTCCCCTCCCTTTTGGGGAGGGGCCGGGGGTGGGGTTAGGTGTAGCGCAAAGGTCCGACATCCCCGCCACCTCCTCACCTGCGCTAAATCACCCCGCCGGCCTGACGTTCATCAGCTTTTCCGCCTGGCCCGGGCCGGAGCTTTGTGGCTGCCATCCGCCTACCTGCCCGTGCCTACTCTCCTCGCTCCGCCTGCCCCCGCAACCACGCCCCTCCTTGCCTGCTCGCACTGCGGCGACACCTGCCCCGACGAGCCCATTCGGCTGCCGGCCGAACCGGCGCTGCACTTCTGCTGCCAGGGCTGCAAGGCCGTGTACGAGCTGCTGGCGGCCAGCAACCTCTGCACCTACTACCGCCTCGACGAAAAGCCCGGCCAGAAAGTGAAGGAAGTGGAGCTGCCCGGCCGCTTCGACTACCTCGACTCGGAAGCCGTGCAAGGCCAGCTGCTGGCCTTCCGCTCGCCCACCCTGGCGCGGCTCACCTTCAGCATTCCGCAGATGCACTGCGCGTCCTGCATCTGGCTGCTCGAAAACCTGTTCAAGCTCAACCCGGGCATTAGCTCCTCGCGGGTCAACTTCCTGCGCAGGGAAGTTGCCGTCAGCTACCAGCCGGCCGTCACCAGCCTTAAGGAAGTGGTGAAGCTGCTGGCCGCCGTGGGCTACGAGCCCCGGATTACCCTGGCCGAGCTGGGGGCCCAGCCCCACCACGCCAGCCGCACGCTCTACTACCAGCTTGGGCTGGCCGCCTTCGCCTTCGGCAACGTGATGCTGATGGCCTTCCCCGACTACTTCTCCTTTACCGAGGCGCTACAGCAGGGCTTCGGTCAGTTCTTCGGCTGGCTGAGCATGGCCCTCTCCTTGCCCGTGCTGCTGGTGAGCGCGCGCGGCTTCTACCAGTCGGCCTGGCAGGGGCTGAGGCAGCGCTACATCAACCTCGACTTCCCCATCAGCCTGGGCCTTACGGCCCTGTTCGTGACCAGCGTGTTTGAGGTGGCTACCGGCCGCGGCCCGGGCTACTTCGACTCCTTTACCGGCCTGGTGTTTTTCATGCTCATTGGCAAATGGGTGCAGCAGCGCAGCTACGACGCCCTGCGCTTCGACCGCGACTTTACTTCCTACTTCCCCGTGGCCGTGACGCTGCTTGGCCAGGACGGCGAGAAGTCGATATCCGTAAAGGAGTTGAAAGCCGGCCAGCGCATCCGCGTGCGCAACCAGGAAATCATTCCCGCCGACGCCGTGCTGCTGCGCGGGACGGGGCAGATTGACTACAGCTTCGTATCGGGCGAAAGCGTGCCCGTGCCCAAGGTGGCCGGCGAAATCGTGTACGCCGGCGGCCGGCAGGTAGGGGAGGCGCTGGAGCTGGAAGTGGTGCGCGAAGTGTCGCAGGGCTACCTCACCCAGCTCTGGAACAACCCCGCCTTCCAGAAAGAGGAAAAAGTCAGCCTCGAAACCTACGCCAACAAGGTGGGCCGCTACTTCGTGGCCCTTACGCTGGTGCTGGCTCTGGGCTCCATCCCGTACTGGTACCCCCGCGACCCGCAGATGGCCCTGCGCGCCTTCACCTCGGTGCTGGTCATTGCCTGCCCCTGCGCGCTGTCGCTGGCCACGCCCTTCGCCCTGGGCGCCGCCCTGCGCGTGCAGGGCCGCCGCCAGCTCTACCTCAAGAACGCCGCCGTGGTCGAAACCCTGGGCCGCGCCGATACCATCGTTTTCGACAAAACCGGCACCCTCACGGACGTGAAACGCTCGGAAGTAGAGTACCAGGGCCGCCCGCTTACCGGGCCGGAACGGCAGGCGGTAGCGGCCCTGGTCGCGCAGTCGACCCACCCCCTCAGCCAGCGCCTGGCCACCGAGCTGCAGGCCAGCGCCTGGCCCGTGCAGGGCCTGCGTGAAGTGCCCGGCCAGGGCCTGCGCGGCACGGTAGCCGGCCTCGAGGTGAAAGCAGGCTCAGCCGCCTTCGTGGGCCTGGCCCCGGCAGCTGAGGCTTCGGCTTCTACCACCGACAGCCTGCAGTCGCGCGTCCACATCAGCCTAGCCGGCGAAGTAGCGGGCTGCTACCTCTTCCGCAACGTGTACCGCGACGACCTGCGCTCGGTGCTCAACGGCCTGGGCCGCCGCTACCGCCTAGCCGTGCTCTCCGGCGACAACGACACCGAGCAGGACCGCCTGCGCCAGCTCTTCGGCCCCGAGGCCGAGCTGCGCTTCCGCCAGACGCCTCAGGACAAGCTCGACTACATCGCCGGCCTCCGACAGCAGGGCCGCACCGTCGTCATGGTAGGCGACGGCCTCAACGACGCCGGCGCCTTGCAGCAGGCCGACGCCGGCATAGCTCTCACCGATACCCTCTCGAACTTTTCGCCTGCCTGCGACGCCATCCTCGACGCCGGCAGCTTCGGCCGCCTCAGCACCTTCCTCAACTTCTCGAAAGACTGCCTGCAAGTCGTGCTGGCCACCTTCGTGCTGTCCTTCTGCTACAACGGCATCGGCCTGGGCCTGGCCGTGCAGGGCAGGTTCACGCCCATCGTGTCGGCCATCCTCATGCCCATCAGCTCGCTCAGCGTGATGGTGTTTGCCACGCTGCTGGTGCGCCTGGCGGCGCGGATGAACCGGCTGTAGCCCCACCCCCCGCCCCCTCCCCTGCGGGGGAGGGGGAGCCTGATGCTTCCTTTCGGACTTGCTTTCACCTTAAAGTTGTCTTGCGATGACCATCATCTTCCTCCTCATCGGCATCAGCCTGCTCGTGGCCCTCACCTTCCTGGCTTCCTTTTTCTGGGCCGTACGCTCGGGGCAGTACGAAGACGACTACACGCCCTCGGTGCGCATCCTGTTTGAGGACGAGGCGGAGTAGCCTGGGCATGGAATAGTTTATTTTGGCCTGAAGCAATAGCGTCTGTCAAGATATGGAAGGCTTCACCTGCTCCCGCTGCGGGGAGTTTCACAATGAGATGCCCATGTGCTTCGGGGCTGAGTTTCCGGATTATTATTTCAGCGTTCCGCCGGATGAGCGTGAGCAAAGGGTGGAATTTACCGAAAGCCTATGCGTAGTAGATGAAGCCCATTTCTTCATTCGCGGGCGTATCGAAATTCCGGTTATCGGCAGGGAAGAAATTTTCTGCTGGAATGTCTGGGCTAGTCTGAGCGAGGAGAATTTCTACCGCGTGAATGAGGTATGGAACGACCCGGAAAGAGTGGATGAGCCGGCTTATTTCGGCTGGCTACAAACCCAGCTTCCCGGGTACTCAGATACCCTGAATATCAAGACTTGGGTACATACACAGGAGTTGGGCTCCATACCACTTATCAAGGTGTTCGAAGAAGACCATCAGTTAACCCTGGAGCAACAAAACGGCATTAAATGGCAGCGGGTAATGGAGCTTGTCGAAAGCGCCATGCATGGCTAACTGACGAACGAACCGGGGCAACCGGCACAGGCTCCCCTCCCCCGCAGGGGAGGGGCCGGGGGTGGGGCTGACATCAATCACCCGCCTCACCTGACGTTCGTCATCTTTTCAAAATCGGCCCCGGGGGACCTTTGAAGTAGTAAAATCAACTACTTCTCTGGCTATGCAAGTCGCCACTTTACCCCCGGCCGTCGCGCCTAAGTCGCCCCTGGTTCCCCAGCCACCCGCCCGGGCCGTCGACACGTTTTTCTACGACAACAGGATTGTCCGCGACTTCGGTATTGCCACCGTCGTGTGGGGCATCATCGGCATGCTGGTAGGGGTGCTGGCTGCCTTCCAGCTGGCCAGGCCCGAGGTGAACCTGGGCACGGCCTACACCACCTTCGGCCGCATCCGCCCCCTGCACACCAACGCCGTGATTTTCGCCTTCGTCGGCAACGGCATCTTCATGGGCGTGTACTACTCGCTGCAGCGCCTGTGCAAGACGCGCATGTTCTCGGACGTGCTCAGCAAGCTGCACTTCTGGGGCTGGCAGCTCATCATCGTCTCGGCCGTGGCCACGCTGCCGCTGGGTTTCACCACCAGCAAGGAGTACGCCGAGCTGGAGTGGCCCATCGACATCGCCATCACGCTGGTGTGGGTGGTGTTCGGCTGGAACATGTTCGGCACCATTGCCCGGCGCCGCGAGCGGCACTTGTACGTGGGCATCTGGTTCTACATCGCCACCTTCCTCACCGTGGCCGTGCTGCACATCGTCAACTCGATGGCCATGCCGGTGAGCTTCCTGAAAAGCTACTCTCTGTATGCCGGCGTGCAGGACGCGCTGGTGCAGTGGTGGTACGGCCACAACGCCGTGGCCTTCTTCCTCACCACGCCCTACCTGGGCATGATGTACTACTTCCTGCCCAAGGCCGCCGACCGCCCGGTATACTCCTACCGCCTGTCCATCATTCACTTCTGGTCGCTGATTTTTATCTACATCTGGGCCGGCCCGCACCACCTGCTCTATACTTCCCTGCCCGACTGGGCCCAGAGCCTGGGCGTGGCCTTCTCAGTGATGCTGATTGCGCCGAGCTGGGGCGGCATGATTAACGGCCTGCTCACCCTGCGCGGCGCCTGGGACAAGGTGCGCGAGGAGCCCGTGCTCAAGTTCATGGTGGTGGCCATCACGGCCTACGGCATGGCCACCTTCGAAGGCCCCATGCTTTCACTGAAAAACGTCAACGCCATTGCCCACTTTACCGACTGGATTGTAGCGCACGTGCACGTGGGCGCCCTGGGCTGGAACGGCTTCCTCACCTTCGCCATCCTCTACTGGCTGTGGCCCCGCCTCTACCGCACCGAGCTGTACTCGAAAAAGCTCGCCACCACGCACTTCTGGCTCGGCACCCTGGGCATCCTGTTCTACGCCATTCCCATGTACTGGGCCGGCTTCACCCAGGGCCTGATGTGGAAGCAGTTCAATGCCGAAGGCATGCTGCAGTACCCCAACTTCCTGGAAACCGTGCTCAACCTGGTGCCCATGTACTACCTGCGCGGCATCGGCGGGGTGCTCTACCTGAGCGGCGTGTTTCTGATGATGTACAACCTGGTGAAGACGGCCAAGGCCGGCTCGCTGCTCGCCAACGAGAAAGCCCAGGCCGCGCCCCTGCTGCCCGCCGAGCTGGTGGAAGAGCACCAGGGCGGCCACTGGCACCGCTGGATTGAGCGCCGCCCCGTGCAGCTCAGCATCGGCGCCACCATCGCCATCCTCATCGGCGGCGCCATCGAGATGATTCCCACCTTCCTCATCAAGAGCAACGTGCCCACCATCGCGTCGGTGAAGCCCTATACCTCGCTGGAGCTGCAGGGCCGCGACCTCTACATTAAGGAAGGCTGCTCGAACTGCCACACCCAGATGGTGCGCCCCTTCCGCTCCGAAACCGAGCGCTACGGCGAGTACTCCAAAGCCGGCGAGTTTGTGTACGACCGGCCCTTCCTCTGGGGCAGCAAGCGCACCGGGCCCGACCTGCACCGCCTCGGGGCCAAGTACCCGCACTCCTGGCACTACAACCACATGCTCGACCCCACCAGCATGTCGCCCGGCTCCATCATGCCGCCCTACCCCTGGCTGTTTGAGCAGGACATCGACTACAGCACCCTACCCGAGAAAATCTCGGTGCTGCGCAAGCTGGGCACGCCCTACCCGGCCGGCTACGAGCAGCAGGCCGTGGCCGACGCCAGAAAGCAGGCCGCCGGCATCGTGGCCGAGCTGAAGAAAGAGGAAATCGAGGTGAAGTCCGACCGGGAAATCGTGGCCCTCATCGCCTATCTGCAGCGCCTGGGCACCGACATCAAAGTGAAGCCCGAGCAGGCCGCCGCGGCCGATTAACCCCTCCCCCAGCCCCTCCCCAAAAGGGAGGGGAGCCAGGCGACTCCTTTTATCCCTCCACTATTTAAATCAAAACCCTTCGTCAGGCTCCCCCTCTCTTTTGGGAATGCGCTTCAAGCATTCTTCGGGGGCCGGCCCCGGCGGGGTCCCGTGAGGTTCCCATGTACAAAAACGTCCTTTAGTCGATTGCGGGCATTGAGATATACCCGCTTATCTCCTTCGTCATCTTCTTTCTCTTTTTCCTGGGGCTGCTGGCTTACGTGGCGCTGGCCAATGGCCAGCACATCAAGACCATGAGCCAGCTGCCCCTGCTCAGCGACGAAGAAGCCTTTACCGCCCACCTCGAAACCCAACCCTTATGCTAAGCAAACGCACCCTGCTGATGGCCGCCACCGGCCTGCTCATCGGCTACCTGGCCAAGGCGGAAAGCCCCGCTGCGGCTTCGGCGGATGCTGGCTCCAGCATCCTGTTCTGGCTGCTGACCGGGGCCCTGGGCCTGGTGGGTCTGCTGGTCATTGTCACCGGCGCCTCGGTGGCCTCGGCCACCCGCCACGCCCCGCTGCGGCCGGCCGCCCTAAACCAATCCGAACCCCAAGCCGAGAAAGGGTCCGCCGTATGTTAACCCCCCTGAAAAACCGCCCCTGGCCCCTGGCCTTGGCCGCCCTGCTGCTGAGCGGCAGCGCAGTCATGGCCCAAGAAGCCCCCGCCGCCACCGCCAAAACCGGCGGCTTCGACACGCAGCTGCTGCTTTTCTGGTTCCTGCTCAGCACCCTGGTGCTGGTACTGCTGGTGTTTGTGCTCGTCATCGCCTTGCTGGTGGTGAAGATGAAGCCCCTGCTGCGCAAGGTGTACGAGCTGCCCACGGTGCACAACACCTGGAGCGGGCAGGTGCTGGGCCTGCTCATCGGCGACGCCCGTCTGGTACGCGGCGAGGTGAAAGACGAGCTGCTCGACCACGACTACGACGGCATCCACGAGTTCGACAACGACCTGCCGCCCTGGTGGAAGTACGGCTTCTACCTCACCATCGTGTTTGCCCTGGTGTATGTGGGCTACTACCACGTGCTGCAAAGCGGCCCGCTGCAGGGCGCCGAGTACGAGTACGAGATGGCCCAGGCCGCCCTCATGGTGTCGCCCGATGCCGACGACCCCAACAAGCTCACCACTTACCAGGTGCTCACCACCCCGGCCGACCTGAGCAGCGGCAAAACCCTCTACGCCACCAACTGCGCCCCTTGTCACGGCGGCGCCGCCGAAGGCAAAGTAGGGCCCAACCTCACCGACGAGTACTGGCTGCACGGCGGCGAAGTCAACCACGTGTACAAAACCATCAAGTTCGGCGTGACGAGCAAGGGCATGGTAGCCTGGAAAGGCAAGCTCTCGGGCAAGCAGATTCTGCAGGTAAGCTCCTACATCCTCAGCCTGCAGGGCAGCAAGCCGGCCAACGCCAAGGAGCCTCAGGGCGAGAAAGAGGCGGCTAAGAGTGTGGCCAGCCGCTAGCCTCACCCCCCGACCCCCTCCCCTGCGGGGGAGGGGGAGCCAGATGAAACCTGCTTCCGAACTGGCTCCCCTCCCCCGCAGGGGAGGGGCCGGGGGTGGGGCTGAACGTCCTTAATTCCTTTCCCATGTCCACCACAAAAACCCAGTCACCCGACACTTTCCGCGACTCCATCGCCACGGTCGACGCGGCGGGCCAGCGGGTGTGGCTCTACCCCAAAAAGCCCAGCGGCCGGCTCTACAACTACCGCAAGTGGCTAAGCTATGGCTTCCTGGCGCTGCTGTTTGCCGGCCCCTGGCTGCGGCTCAACGGCCTGCCGCTGCTCATGCTCAACCTGCCGGCGCGGAAGTTCATCATCCTGGGGCAGATTTTCTGGCCCCAGGACTTCTTTATCCTGCTGCTGGCCATGCTCACCTTTCTGGTGTTCATCATCCTGTTCACGGTGGTGTACGGGCGGGTGTTCTGCGGCTGGGTCTGCCCCCAGACCATCTTCCTGGAAATGGTGTTCCGCCGCATCGAGTACTGGCTGGAAGGCGATGCCCCCCAGCAGAAGGCCCTCGACCGCAGCGAGCTGAGCTGGAACAAGCTCTGGCGCAAAACCACTAAGCACGCACTGTTTCTCCTGATTTCATTTGCCATTGCCAACACCTTCCTGGCTTACATCATCGGCACCGATGAGCTGCTGAAGATTGTGACCGACCCGCCGAGAGAGCACCTGGGCGGCTTGGCCTCCATGACCTTATTTACCGGCGTGTTCTACGCCGTGTTTGCGCGCTTCCGCGAGCAGGTATGCACCATTGCCTGCCCCTACGGCCGCCTGCAGGGCGTGCTGCTCGACAAAGACAGCCTGGTGGTGGCCTACGACTACAAGCGCGGCGAGCCCCGGGAGAAGCTACGCAAGAACATGCTGCGCACCGCCGGCGACTGCATAGCCTGCAACCAATGCGTGCAGGTGTGCCCCACGGGCATCGATATCCGCAATGGCGCCCAGCAGATGGAGTGTACCAACTGCACCGCCTGCATCGACGCCTGCAACGCCATCATGAACCTGGTGAGCCTGCCCGAAGGCCTCATCCGCCACGCCTCGGAGAACGGGATTGAGAACGGCACCAGGTTTAAGATAACCGGGCGCACCAAGGCCTTGTCGGGCGTGCTCGTGCTGCTGCTGGCCATTCTCACCGGCCTGCTGGTGTCGCGCTCCAACGTGCAGGCTACGGTGCTGCGCACGCCCGGTCAGCTGTTCCAGAAAACCACGCACGGCACCATCACCAACCTCTACAACATCTCGGTCATCAACAAAACCAACCGGCCCTATCCCATCACGCTGCGCGTGCTGGAGCCCGCCCAGGGCCAGATTTCGCTGGTGGGCAGCCCCGGCCTCCGGCTGCCAGCCCAGGGCATCACCGAGGGCGTGTTCTTTGCCGAGCTGCCCCGCACCGCCCTGCAGCGAACCAACCAGAAAATCCGCATTGGCGTGTTCAGCAACGGCCAGCTGATTGCGGAGACGAACACCAAGTTTCTGGGCCCGGCGCGGTAGTAGGTTAAAAGTTGAGAGTTAAAAGTTGTTCCGGCTTTTAACTCTCCACTTTTAACTTTTAACTCAAGAATACATGGAACAATAGCCCTTATCCCTGCATCATAGCCACCATGTCGGCTCCTCAAAAACCCACCTCCTTCTGGCCTTACGCCATTATCGCCACCTTCGTCCTGTTCGCCGCCTACATCGGCTACATGGTGCAGCAGGCCATGCGCTCCAGCGTCGACCTGGTGAGTGCCGACTACTACCAGCAGGAGCTGCAGCACCAGCAGCGCATGAGTGCCCTGGCCCGCACTGCCGCCCTGCCCGCCCCGGTAGAAGTAAGCCATAAGGCCGAGGCCAAAGAGCTGGCTCTGCAGCTGCCCGTCACGCTGGCTGCTCAGCTAAGCAGCGGCAAGGTGCAGTTCTTCCGACCTTCCGACAAAGCCCTGGACTTCAGCGTGCCCCTGCAGCCCAATGCCCAGGGCCAGCAGCGACTGAGCACCGCCAGGCTTAAAGCCGGCCTCTGGCGCGTGCGCCTCGACTTTGAGGCTGCCGGACAAGCCTATTTTGTGGAAAAGGAAATCAGTGTTTTGAACTGATTTTTGTCATGTTGGCACCGGGGCTTGCCGGCCAAAATTGCAGCCGGATTTAGCTATTAACGCAATGCTCTGGGCTGGTTTTGTTTTTGGGTTGCTGGGCAGCTTTCACTGCGTGGGCATGTGCGGGGCCATTGCCCTGACACTACCTGGGCGGGCAGATGTTGGCGGTGCTTCGCTGCGCTACGTTGCGGGCCGCCTGCTCTACAACCTGGGCCGCGTCACTACCTACGCCGCGCTGGGCGCGGCCGCCGGTCTGCTGGGCCAGGGCCTGCGCCTGGCCGGTCTGCAGCAAAGCCTGTCTATTGCCTCCGGCCTGCTCATCCTGCTGCTGGTGGCCGTGCCCGAGCCCTACTCTGCCCGGCTGGCCGCCGCGCTGGGCCTGAGCCGCCCCCTGGCCTGGGTCAAAAACACCCTGACCCACCTGTTTCAGAAGGAGGGGGGCTGGGCGCTCTATGCCACCGGCGTGCTCAATGGCCTGCTGCCCTGCGGCCTGGTGTACCTGGCCCTGGCCGGGGCCCTGAGTGCCCCCGGCGTGGCCGGCGCCGCACTCTACATGGCCTGCTTCGGCCTGGGCACCCTGCCCCTCATGTTTGCTCTGTCGCTTACCGGGCAGCTGGTGCCGCTGCGCTGGCGCATGCGCATGCGCCAGGCCGTGCCCTACGTGGCCTCAGTACTAGCCCTGCTCTTCATCGTGCGCGGCCTGGGCCTGGGCATTCCCTACCTCAGCCCCCGGCTCAGCGCCGCCACCATGCAGGCCCCCGCCACCCAACCCCGCACTACTCATTCCTGCCATTAGCTAAGTTTCTAGTTTCTGGTTTCTTGTTTCTGGTTGCAGTTCCAGAGCAAAAACCGGGAACCAGCAACCAAAAGCAAGAAACCAGAAACCACCATGCACACCCTCCTCGTTCCCATCGACCACACGCCCGCTGCCGAGCACACCCTGGCGTATGCCAACAAGCTGGCCGTGCGCTGGCCCGCCGAAGTGGTGCTGCTCTACTGCGTACCCGCTGCTACGCCCGGTGAGCTGCAACGGCAGGAGCAGCGCCTGCGCAGCCTGGCCGAGCGCCTGCGCTACCAGCAGCTCACCCGCCAGGACGGCCGCCGCATCCGCTACCGCTACCGCGTGCTGGCCGGCTGCCTGCACGACCACGTGCAGGCCGAAGCTGCCCGCTGCGCCGCCGACCTGGTGGTGATGGGCCTGGAGCACATCGACTGCGGCCGGCAGGAAGCCCCCGGCAACCACGCCGCGGCCATCACCGCGCTGGTGGCCTGCCCCGTGCTGGTGGTACCGCCCGGCCGCCGCTCCCTGCCTTCCCGCCTGGCGTTTTTAGCCGACTTCGGCAGCCTGCACCTCAACACCCTGCCCCGCCTCTCGGCCCTGGAAGGCGCCTTCCCCGCGCCCCTCGACCTGGTGCAGTTCTACGCCCCGGCCGAGCGCAGCCAGCGCCGCCGCCTCAAGCAGGACCTCAACCGGGCGGCCTCCCACCTCAGCTGGAACGGCGTGACGGCCCACCTGCTCGAAGACGATGCGCCGCTGGAGGGCATCAGCGACTTCTGCGCCCGCCAGGGCGTGCAGCTCCTCGTAGTGGCCCCCGGCACCCCGGCCCAGCTGCTGCGCTACTTCGACGCCTGCTACGCCACCACCCGCGCCTACCACACCCAGATTCCGGTGCTGGTGCTGCGCGGCGCCGAAGCCCTGCCCGCCACCGCCTGCTGCGACCGCTGCGCCGAGCGCCTGGCCCAGGAGGAAAAGCAAGCTAAGCTGCCCGACTACCACGCCGTGCGCTGGGCCTGATGTCAGTTGTCAGTTGTTAGTTGTTAGTTGTTAGTTGTTAGTTGTTAGTTGTTAGTTGTTAGTTGTTAGTTGTTAGTTGTTAGTTGTTAGTTGTTAGTTGTTAAGAATAATTATATAGAACAATCTGACAACTGACAACGAACAACTGACAACTAAAACCCCCATCCCGTCATTATCCCCTAATTAATATGATAACCTCCACCCCTCAAGCAGTAGAAACCTTTGCCCGCACCACCGTGGAAGCGTGGATGCGTCAGTTTCAGGACTGGCTGTGCTACCAGCTCGAATCGGCCGATGGCGGCGGTATTCGTTTCCACGAAGACCCCTGGCAGCACGAGGGCGGGGGTGGGGGCCGCACCCGCGTCATTCAAAACGGCAAGGTGCTGGAAAAAGGCGGGGTGGCTTTCTCGGCCGTGTGGGGCCAGATGAGCGAAAAAGCTGCCCAGCAGCTGCTCATGCCCGACGCGCGCTACTTCGCCACCGGCGTGAGCGTGGTGCAGCACCCGCGCAGCCCCCGCGTGCCCATCTCCCACATGAATGTGCGCTACTTCGAAGCCGGCAACGGCGAAGCCTGGTTCGGGGGCGGCCTGGATTTGACGCCCATCTACGTGGACCTTGCCCAGGCCCGCTGGTTTCACGAGCAGATTGACGAGGTGTGCCAGCGCTACGACGCCAGCTACTACCCGCGCTTCAAGGCCTGGGCCGATGAGTACTTCTACCTGCCCCACCGCCAGGAAACCCGCGGCGTGGGCGGCATCTTCTTCGACCGCCTCACCGTGGGCAAAGACGGCTCGTTTGAGGAGCTGTTTGCCTTTGTGCAGGACGTAGGCGAGGTGTACGGCCGCGCCTACAGCACCCTGATGCGCCAAAACCGCGACCTGCCCTTCACCGGGCGCGAAAAGCAGTGGCAGCTGCTGCGTCGCGGCCGCTACGCCGAGTTCAACCTGGCTATCGACCGCGGCACCCGCTTCGGCCTCGAAACCGGCGGCCGCACCGAGTCCATTCTCATGAGCCTGCCGCCCCAGGTGGAGTGGCACTACAACCAGGCCCCCGAGCCGGGCTCGGCCGAAGCCCAAACCCAGCTCTGGCTGCGCAAAGACATCGACTGGCTGGCGGTATAAAGCCTACAGGGGTGGGGGCAAGATTTTCGCCTAAAGCATTTCCCAACTGCTGGCCTCGCCCAGTCACAGAGAGATGGGTTAAGGTGGCGCGCAGGTAGATTGGGCCTGGGCTCTATGCCGCCCGCCGCGCTTCGGCTGCCGTGTACAGGGCTGCCCCGAGCAGGCTCAGGTCTTTGATGATAAAGCCGCCGGCCCCGCCGGGTACCCACAGCCCGTCGACCAGGGCAAACGAGCCGGGCGTGGTAAAAAGGAAGGATAGCGTAACGACAAACGTGAGCACCGCTCCCAGGCTGCCCAGGTAAGACAGACGCGGAGCCAGCGGCCGCAACGCAATAAGCAGGGCAATAAGAATTTCGGCCGTGCCTACCAGGTTGGATACCGCCTGCACACTGAGCACGTCGTACAGCCAGCTGAACAGCGGGCTGTGGGTAAACAGCGGCTGAATGGCCTTGGCCTCGGTAGGCGTAAACTTGAACAGGCCAAACCACAGCACTATCAGCACTAAGCTGTAGCGCAGTACCAGGGTGCCGGCGCGGTCCAGCACCGAGATTGTTTGCTGGCCAGTGGCGGGAGGAGGGCTGGTCGCTGGTCGGGCCAGGAGCACGGAAGTTTTCATCGAAATAGGAGTTGATTTCCCGGCTGGACGGGCCCGGCGCCCACTCCTTACAGCCCTGCCATGGCATCCCCAATTGCTGGAAAGAGTGGCCAACGAAAAACAGCACAGCCCCAGGCTCGCGGAGGAGGCTAGGGCTGTGCTACCTGATTTTAAGCAGATGTCAATAGCTGCCCGGCTACTGCGGGCTTTCCACGCCGCCCAGCGGCAGCGTGGCCACACCCACAATGTAGCGCGAGGCCTGCTCCTGCACCACTACCACGGCCCGCAGGTTCCGGGCTTTCCACTGCGCATCGAGCTGCAGGGGAACGGTAGCCGCGAAGCTGCCATTGGCGGCCACGGTACCCAGCCGGCGCAAGACCCGTACCACGGCGGCATGCCGCAGCAGGCGGCCCCGGTTTTCGCCCCGGCCCACCTGGCTGGCCAGCTCCGTTTCGGTGAGGGCCAGGAGGACTTCGGCCGGCTGGCTGCCCACCGGCTGGTCGTCTACGGTTACTTGTAGAGTACCTTGGGCCGCTTGGGTGAGGCGCACCGAAGCCCGCGGGGCTTGTGCAGCTTGGAGCACGGCTTCCCGCAGGGCCTGCCGGCGGCTGCCCACCAGCTCATACCGGCCGTTCACCACGGCCTGCGGCGTGTAGGAGCCCTCCCCAAAGCGTTGCGCGTATACCCGCTGCCGCTCCGTGAATTCGCTTGAGGAAAACGAGTCTTTCCAGCCCAGCCGATTCCAGTAATCCACGTGCAGGCCCAGGGCCACCACCTCAATGCCAGGCAGGGACTGGCTGGCCGCCAGCTCCCGCAGGGCCTCATCGGCCGCCGGGCAGCTGGAGCAGCCTTCCGAGGTAAAAAGCTCGACTACCACCGGTATTTTCCCGGCACCACGTACGGACTGGGGTAGGGGGAGGCGGGCGCTGCTAAGCGCTGCGGCGCCTACGGTGAGGAAAAAGGCGGCGATAAATGCGAAGGGTTTCATGGGCATGTAGCTCAAGCGGTGAAGAAGCGGGCGGCTGCCAGGGAATACGTTTACAAGGCCTGCGCCTTACATCCGACAGGTGCCTGGTGAAAAAACGCTGAAGGCAGTAAGGAAGTGCCAGGCTGGGCGTCTGTGCTGCTGGTGCTGCCGGCCTGGCAAAGGTGTTTTCGTCCTTGCCTGCGCAAACAGCCCCCACCCGTGCGCAGGCTCAACGGGGCCCAGCATATTGCCTACACTTCGGTAGTCGTGATGGGGCTGGGCTCGGGGCCGACGGGGCTGACCATTATCAAGCTCACCTAGCCAGCCTGGCTTGCGCCGCTGCTGGGGGCAACGAAGCGGCCCGCCTCCTGCACTTTGCCCTCACCATCTTCTTTTCTTCCATGACCGGCCCGCTACAATCTCCTTCTCCCGTGGCCGAAGAAAGGGCCGGGCTGCAAGCCGCAGCCACACGCTCGCGCCCCTCCTTTCTTATCACCGGCGCCCTGGGCCCGGTCGGGCTACGACTGGCAGACCAGTCTCTAGCCCGGCCCTTGCCTTACAGGCTGTTGAATGCGTAAATTGACTAGCTTGCTCCGGCGCAGCCTTACTTCTTGTCTGCTTTCTTGCCTTCGTTGACAATGTCCCCCGCACTTACTGCCCCGCCGCAGCCGCAGCAATGGCTGGCCCGCTACGGCGACGACCTTTACCGCTATGCGCTGGGCCGGGTGTCGGACGCCTCAACGGCCGAGGAACTGGTGCAGGAAACCCTGCTCAGTGCCCTCAATGCCCTGGACTCGTTCCGGGCGCAGGCCTCGGAGCGCACCTGGCTGTTTGTGATTCTCAAGCGCAAGGTTATCGACTACTACCGGCGGCAGGCCCACTCGCCCTTCGTAGCCCTGGACCTCAGCCCGGAGCAGGCGCCCGAAGCCGAGTTCTTCCATCCGCACGATGGCCACTGGCGCGAAGAGCACTACCCCCAGGAATGGGCTGTGGGGGCCGATGAGGGCCGGGGCGACCTGGCCCTGGAGCGGGCTGAGTTTCACCAGATTCTCCAACGCTGCCAGCAGCGGCTCTCGCCCCAGCACCTGGCCGTGTTCGTGCTGCGCTTCGTAGAAGAGCTTCCCGCCGAAGAAATCTGCCAGGAGCTGAGCATCAGCGCGGCCAACTACTGGGTTATCGTGCACCGGGCCAAGCTGCACCTGCGTCGCTGCCTCGAAAAAAACTGGTTTCAGTCCCCCGCCTGATGCATACTCCCTCTCCCTTGCTGAGCTGCCAAAACGCCACCCTGCTCATCGAGCGCCGGGCCGATGAGGCCTTGCCGGTTGCGGCCCGGGCGCAGCTGTGGGCCCACCTGCGCCTGTGCCCCTACTGCCGGCGCTACGACTTTCAATCCCAGTTCCTGGCTCGCAACGCCCGCGCCGCTGCCGAGGCCCGGGCTACGCCGGAAAGCAGCCTGCCCGCCGCCACCCGCGAGCGCCTGGCGCGGCTGCTGGCCGCAAACGTTCCGCATTTGCCCCCGCCACCGCCAGCCGATGAGGGCACGGCCGGCGGGCCCCAGCCCTAACGTAAAGAGGGCTTGATAAGGGGAAGCAGCCTAGCATGCGCCAACGACCCCAAACGGCGCTTCTGCTAGGCCAGCTTGTACGTGAGCACCGGCGGAAAAACCTGGGTGGCTACCCGCTCGGCAATGCTGCTCTGCAGGTAGCGGCTCAGTCCGGTTCGGCCGTGCGTAGGCACTACCACCAGGTCGGCTTCAATCTGCTCCACAAACTCGGGAATGCCGCGGCTGGCGCTGCCGGCATGAATCAGGGCCGGGTGGGCGTTGCGCAGGCGGTGGCGCTGGGCAAAGGCCCGAATGGCATCGGTGGAGGTGTGCAGCTCGGCCACGGCCACGTGCAGCAGGTAGAGCTGGGCGTCGGGAAACAGGGCCTGCACCTGGCGCAGGCCGGGCACGGCGCGGTCGGCCTCGGCCGTGAAGTCGGACGGAAACACGATGCGCCGCACGTTGAGCTCGCCGGCCGCGTGCTTCACCGCCAGCACCGGGCAGCTGGCCAGGCGCACCAGTCGCTCGGTGTGGGAGCCGTAGAAGAAGTGCTCCAGGGCCGTGTGTCCCTGGGCGCCCACCACCACCAGGTCGATACGGCGCGCTTCAATGCTGCTCAGAATGGCCTCGCCGGTGCGGCCAGTTTCCAGCATATCGTGCACGGCCACGCCGGGTGCCAGCTGCGCGGCTTCGCCCACCAGCTTCAGCATGCGCTGCTTGGTGGCCTGCAGCAGCTTAATCATAAACACCTCGGCCATACTGCCGCTGTTGGGCACTTCCCCGCTGCCGACGGGCCCGCCAAAGGTGCTGAACGATGCCGACTCGGGTACTTCGATAACGTGCAGCAGGGTAAGGCTGCCGCCGCTGCGCTGCGCCAGCTGCAGGGCCAGCTTAAAGGCGTGGTGGGCGGCCGGCGAAAAGTCGGTGGGAACAAGGATATTTTTCATGACGATTGAAAAAAGAGGGCTCATCCCCTGCACCCGGTTCGCACCTGCGGCCGCTGCTGGAGATAAGCAAATGTCCGGTGGGCCAGGCAGGCAGCGCATGACGCACATCAGGTCGAAACCTGACTCTTGTCAGGCCACGCTCAGGTGGTGGGCCGCCTCCTTTTCCAGGTCGAACAGCTCGGTGAGCAGGTCTACCAGGGCGCCGGTTTCGCCGCGCCTGCAGGCTGCCTTCAGCTGCAGTACGGGCTGCTTCAGCACCTTTTGCATCAGTGCCTTGGTCACCTCCTCCAGGCGGGCAGCTTCGGCCGGGCTTACTTTGTTCTGATAGCGCTGCAGCTCTTCCTGGCGCAGCTGCTCCAGGGTGCTTTTCAGCTTCTGAATAGTAGGCGACACGGCCATCTCACGGCTCCACTCGCGCAGAGCTGCCATGCTTTCGGCAATGATGGCCCGCACCTGCGGCACGGCGGCCAGGCGGCGCTGCAGGGTAGCGGAGGTCTGACTCCGGATGGCATCAATGGTGTAGAGCAGCACGCCGGGTACGTCCTCCACCTCAGCTTCAATGCTGCGCGGTACCGACAAGTCGACCAGAAACTTGTGGCTAAGGACGCTCAGCCCCGCCATCAGCTGCCCGGTAATGAGCGGGGTAGCGGCGGCCACCGACGACACCACCACATCGGCTGCCTGCAGGCCCAGGGCCAGGTCGGCGAAGTCCAGCACCGGCAGGCCATGCTGCGCCGCTACGGCCTCGGCCCGGCTTCGGGTGCGGTTGCACACTTTTACCTCCGCAAACCGGCTGCTGCCGGCGAAGTACTTGCAGGCATCGCTGCCAATCTCGCCCAGGCCCAGCACCAGCACCCGCGGGCTGGGCAGGTGGGCTGTGAGCCGCTCCACCAGCTCCAGCGTGGCGTATGCAGTAGAAGCCGCCCCCTCGCGGAAGCTGGTTTCCTGCTCCACGCGCTTGTGCGTGTAGAAAATGCTGTGCAGCAGCCGGTGCAGAAAAGGCCCGGCGGCGTCAGCATCTACACTCCATTGATACGCCTGCTTTACCTGCTGGCTGATTTGCTGGTCGCCCACCACCTGGGCATCGAGGCCCATAGCTACTTCAAACAGGTGCTGCACGGCTTCCTCCGAGCGTGTAAAGCAGGTAAAGTAGCTCCCGTACTCGCCTAGCTCCTGCCGGCCTTTCAACGCCGCCAGCTGCTCCAGAATGGCCGTGCTGAAATCGCCGGGCGAGCTGTAGTACACCTCGGTGCGGTTGCAGGTGCTCAGCACCAGCACGTCGCTCAGGCCAAGCTCGCGGCGCAGGGTAAGCAGCAGGGCCTGGCAGGCTCTGGTATCCAGCGCCAGCAGCTCCCGAATAGCCAGGGGAGCCTTTTTGTGGGTCAGACTAATAGCTTTAAAGCACGGAGTATTCATAAGGGCGGGGAAAGACCAGGCCGGCGCATACGGCCGCCATACCGCCACAAAATTCCGCCGCCGTGCGGCCCCCTTTCCTGATGGAGAATATGCTTTTTCCTGATTTTCATCAGTTCAGGAATGCCCGGGCCGCCACTGCCCAGCCGGCAACGCGCGTTTTTTCCTAGCTTCGCCTGTTTTGGAATAGGGCCTATGATGCTTCGCTGTCTTCTGCTGCTGTGGTTTGTGGCTGCCTATGGCCTGCCTGCGGCGTGCGGCCAGGGCGTAGCCCCCCGTCCGCGGGCGCTCAACACCTCCGACGGCCTGGTGAACAACGCCATCACCAGCATTGTGCAGGACCGCCAGGGCTTTCTCTGGCTGGGCACCCAGGACGGCCTGAGCCGCTACGATGGCAGCGTCTTTCGCACGTTCCGGGCCGATGCCCGCCGCCCCGGTACCCTGGTCGGCAACTTCGTGCGGTCTGTGGCCGCCGACCCGGTCCGGGGCGGGCTCTGGATAGGTACGGGCAGCGGCCTCTGCCGCTACGAGCCGCGCACCGAGCAGTTTGCCCCAATTCCTATCGATTACCCGGCGGGTACCAACTACTTTGTTCATGCCGTGCTGGCCGACCCGCAGGGACGCGTGTGGGCGGGTACCGAAGATGGGGTCTTGTGCTACCAGCCCGGCCGCAGCCTGCGCCGGCTGCGCTGCCCGTCACTCCCCAGCGCTGTCCCCAGCTCCCGCACCAATTCCATCCAGGCCCTGGCCCGGGAAAAATCGGGCGTCATGTGGGCCGGCACCGGCGAGGGCTTTCTCTACCGGACAGCTTCCGACGGTGCCGCGCTGGAGCTGGAAGCCCGCTACACCCAGGCCACGGCGGCGGCCGTCACGGCCATTGCCGCCGCGCCGCGGGGAGGGCTCTGGGTTGGCACCATCGCCGGCGGCCTGCGCTACCTGCCCCCGGCTCCGGGGCTGGTGGTAGAGGTGCTGCGGCCCCGCCCCGGGGCACCTGCCGTGCATAGCATCTGCGCCGACCCCACCGGGGCCTGGGTGGGCTCCGCTACCGGCCTGCGCTACTTCCCCCTGCCCGGGGCCCCGCGCCCCCCCACCGGTGAAGTACTGAAGGGAACCGTGCTCTCGCTGTTTGCCGGCCGTGACGGCCAGTTCTGGGTAGGGACCGAGGCCGGCCTGCAAAGCCTGGATATCCGCCCTTCTCCCTTCCGGCTGCCCGTGCCCCTGGCCAGCACCGGCCCGGTGTGGGCCGTGGGCACCCAGAAAGCCAGCCTGTGGCTGGGAACCGAGCTGAACGGCGTGCTGCGCCTTAATCCGGCTACGGGCGCCCTGGACGAACACCTGCTGCACAACCCCACCGATACCAGCAGCCTGGCCGAAAACTTCGTGCGGGCCGTGCTGGCCGACCACGACGGCGGCCTCTGGGTGGGCACCCAGCGCCAGGGACTGGACTACCGCCCTCCCGGGGCCAGCCACTTTCGGCACTTTCGGCACCAGCCCAGCCGCCCGGGCTCCCTGGCCGACAACTCGGTGCGCAGCCTCTACCGCGACCCGGCCGACGGCTCCCTCTGGGTAGGAACGGAAGGTGGCCTGTGCCGCCTGGCAGATGCCCAGGCCGGGCGCTTCCTTACTTACCGCCACGACCCCAAAGTGACGGGCTCGCTGCCCAACTACTACGTGCGCTGTGTGCTGCGCGACCGCAGCGGCCGCCTTTGGGTGGGCACGGGCGGCGGCGGCCTCTGCCGCCTCGACGACCCCGAAACGGGCCGCTTCACGGCTTTCCGCACCGATGAGCAGAACGAGCACAGCCTGCCCAGCAACTTCGTGCGGGCCCTCAGCCTCGATGCCCGGGGCCGGCTATGGGTGGGCACCGAAGGCGGCGGCATCTGCCGGCTCGACAACCCGCGCACCGGCCGCTTCACCACCGTGGGTGAGGCGCAGGGCCTGCCCAGCGATGTGGTGTATGGCTTGCAGGCCGACTCGGCCAGCCGCACGCTCTGGGCCAGTACCAACCGCGGCCTGGTACGGCTCGACCCCGAAACCGGGCGCTTCACCACCTTCGACCTGCGCGACGGGGTGCCCATGGACGACTACAATGCCGGCGCCGCCGGCCGTGGGCCCGACGGCCGCCTGTACTTTGGCGGGCCCGGCGGGTTGGTGGGCTTTCAGCCCGCTGGCCTGGCGCTGCCGTCTGCGCCGCGCGTGCTGCTCACCGGCCTGCGCCGCCTCAACCGTCCGGTATCCCTGCCCGACACCGCCCTGAGCCAGCGCCGCCTGCTGCGCATTGGGCCCGAAGACTACGTTTTCTCCTTGGAGTTTACGGCCCTCGACCTGCGCCGGGCCGGGCGCTACCCGTTGCTGTACCAGCTCGAAGGCTTCGACCCCGACTGGCTGGCGGCCGGCCCGCACCGCGAGGCCACTTATACCAACCTCGACCCGGGCCATTATACCTTCCGGGTGCGGGGGGCCGATGCGCCGGAAAAAAGCGGGGTAGCCCTTCGCCTGGTGGTAGAGCCGGCCTGGTACGCTACCTGGTGGTTCCGGCTGCTGGCAGTGGCGGCCGTGGTGGGGGCCGGCTGGCTGGCGTACCGCCTGCGCGTGCAGCAGCTGCTTACCCTGGAGCGGGTGCGCCACCGCATTGCCCGCGACCTGCACGACGACATGGGCTCCACTCTCAGCAGCATCTCCATCCTGAGCCAGCTGGCCCGTAACCACCAGAAAAACGAGCGCCCGGCGCAGGCAGCCACGCTGCTCGAGCAAATCGGCGATTCTTCCCGCCGCATGCTCGACTCCATGGACGACATCGTGTGGGCCATCAACCCGGCCCACGACGGCCTGGCGGGCGTAACGGCCCGCATGCGGGCGTTTGCCTCGGAAGTGCTGGAGGCCCGCGGCGTGGAGCTGCGCTTCACTTCCTCGCCCAACATTGCCGGGCTGCGCCTGCCCATGGAAGCCCGGCGCGAGTTTTTTCTCATCTTTAAGGAAGCCGTGAACAACCTGGCCAAGTACGCCCAGGCCGGGCACGCTACCATTGAGGTAAGCTATGCCCACCGCTGCCTGCAGCTGCTGGTGCAGGACGACGGCGTGGGCTTCGACCAAAAGGCGCCGGCCCGCGGCGGGGGCAACGGCCTGACCAACATGCGCAGCCGGGCCGAAGCCCTGCGCGGGCAGCTCAGCATCGATACCGCCCCGGGCCAGGGCACGACGCTGCGTCTGCGCGTGCCCATGTGAGAGTTGTGCTTTTTCTGGTTCAGGCCCGATTCAATGGGCGGCTAACATCATTATGTGGTTTTAGCTGGGGGCTGACAATCTTACCTTTGTACAGATAAAACCCGACCTATGCCTGCTCCCACCCGCCTTGTCATTTATGAAGATAATCCCGACCTGCGGGAAAGCTTAAGCCAGCTGCTGACCGACGCCCCTGGCCTGGAGCTGGTGGGCGCCTTCGGCAACTGCACCCAGGCCGAAGACGACATACGCCGCCTCAGCCCCGACGTGGTGCTGATGGACATCGACATGCCGGGCTGCTCGGGCATCGATGGCCTGCGTAGCGTGAAAGCCGCCTCCCCGCAAACCAATGTGGTGATGCTGACCGTGTTTGAAGACAACGACCGGGTGTTCGAAGCCATCTGCGCCGGCGCCGATGGCTACATGCTGAAGAAGACCCCGCCGGCCCGGCTGCTGGAGGCCATTGGCGAGGTGCGCGCCGGCGGCGCCCCCATGACGCCCGCCGTAGCCCGGCAGGTGCTGCGCCTCTTTCCCAAGCCCACGACGTCGGCCTTCCGGCCGGCTCCCAAAGTCAGCTCCGAGTCGCCGGCCCACCTCAGCGCCCGCGAGCAGGAAGTACTCACCCTGCTGGTGGAAGGCTACAGCTACAAGATGATTGCCGCCGACCGCAACATCAGCATCGACACGGTGCGCTCCCACATCAAGAAAATATACGAGAAGCTGCACGTGCGCTCCATGACCGAAGCCGTGAGCAAAGCCTTGCGTGAAGGCCTGACCAAACCCAGCTAGGCCGACTCGCCGCTTCCCACGTACTGACCGGGCCAGCTACAATCTCCGACGCCACCCTCTGCCAGCAGCACCCGCTGCCGCGGAGGGTGGCGTCGGGCATTTATTCCAAGTACCCAAAGGGCAAAAAAGAGGGCATGATAGTATTAGTTCATGAAAAATTTAAATGAGTATTTATTTTATAAATTACTGTTAATCTGTTGTTTATTGTGTAGGTTTTGCCATTGTATTATCACATAAAGATGTGAGCTCACATTATCATGTGATGTGCAATACTTGGGGGTACGCTTTGGCTAATCATAATTTTACATCGAAAATTAATAAAAGCACCAGCGACAGCGCGTGCGGCTCCACCCTCCCTTTTTCTGCAATCCTGCTCCTTTCCGCTATGAAAACCCTCTTCTTCCGCCGCCTGCTCATAAGTGCTTTCCCTATTGCCAGCCTGCTACAGGCCGCCCCGGCCACGGCCCAGCTGTCAGCCAACCCGCTGCTGGAGCTGTTCCCCGCCACTTACGTTCCTGGCTCCGACAGCTCAGTGGCGGGCCTGGCCCTGCTCGACCTGCGGGCCCGCCGCCTTGCCCCCGATGCGGTGGGCGTGGTGCTGTACTGGACCACCAGCAGCGAGCCCAACGACGCCGGCATTGTTATCGAGCGCCGCGACGAAGGCGATGCTGCTTTCCACCGGGTGGCCGTGGTGCCGGGGCATTCCGGCACGCTGCCCTACAGCTACAGCTTCGTGGATGCTTACAACGCCAGCGCCACGCCCAGCACCTACCGCTTGCGCCGGCTGGCCGACGGCACCCTGCCCAGCCTGGTTTCCCAGCCGCAAACCGTACCCGGTGCCAAATCCGGCCCAGCCAACCTCGACGAGCAGCCGCCCTTGCTGGTGGGTATGGCCAAGTAAGCAGCCCTTAGAATACTAACCCTCACCCTCACCTTCTCTTTTTCTCTCCCGCCTTTTTTCTGCAATCCACCCACCCGCGCTTTCTATTGTTTTCGCCTCTTTTCTGCAAGAAAAAAGCCCCCGCAACTGCAATTGCGGGGGCTTTTGTTTTTCGGCACCAAAGCCATTCCACTTATATGCGTCGCCAAAGCACTGGGGGTGGAGCTGCTACCTACCTGGGTTTGCGAAACAGGTAGCGAATAGCCGCACTGTTGGTAATGGGATACACTTGTACCAGCTCCCAGCCCGCAACCGATAGGTCGCTGAGCTGCTGGTTGATGACCATGGAGTTGCGCTGCAGCTTGGCCAGGTTTTTACTGACGGACATCCCGCCCAGGTCTTCCAGCTGCACTTCCGTCTTGCCGTTGAAAGCCGGCGAGAAGAAAATTTTGGCCACCGCGTCCGATGACGACTCGAAGCTGGTCATCGTCAGAAAGTCATAGGCCTGGGGCCTAGCTGCCTGCGCCTGCGTTGGCAGGTCCTGAAACCAGAGGAGCACGGCTAGCCATAGCGTGAAGGGGTATCTCATAGAAACGAGCATAGCGTACAGCGGTAAAATGAAGAGCAGAAATCAGCCAGCAAAAGTAGCGGGGTAGCAAAAGCCCAGCCCGGACAGGCTATGCCCTTGCTACCCGGCACCATCGCGCAGCACTAGTCCCGCTTGGTTTTTAGCATCTGCTTCAGCGCAGCCAGCTCGTCGCGCAGCTTGGCGGCAGTCAGGAAGTCTAGGTCCTTGGCGGCGCCTTCCATCTGCTTTTCGGTGGTCTTGATAAGCTTTTCCAGCTCGGGCCGGCTCATCATGGCCACCACCGGCTCGGCAGCCAGGGCCAGCACGCCGCCGTCGGCATCGGGCCCTACGTAAGCCTGGGGCTCCACGGTGCGGTAGTCGGCCAGGTCGGTCTGCCCCATAATTTCGGCGTGGCTCTTGCGCACCGTGCGCGGCGTGATGCCGTGCAGCTCGTTGTAGGCCAGCTGGGTGGCCCGGCGGCGGTTCGTCTCATCAATGGCGCGCTGCATGGAGCCCGTGATGCGGTCGGCGTACATAATTACCTTGCCCTTGTCGTTCCGGGCGGCGCGGCCCATGGTTTGAATCAGGCTGCGCTGGTCGCGCAGGAAGCCTTCCTTGTCGGCATCGAGAATGGCCACCAGGCTTACCTCGGGCAGGTCGAGGCCCTCGCGCAGCAGGTTCACGCCAATCAGCACGTCGATTTCGCCCAGGCGCAGCTTGCGCAGGATTTCCACCCGGTCCAGGGTCTTCACGTCGGAGTGCACGTACTCCACTTTAATGCCCAGGCGGTCCATGTACTTGCTCAGCTCCTCGGCCATGCGCTTGGTGAGGGTGGTCACCAGCACCCGGTCGCCCTGCTTCACCCGCTCGTCTACCTCGTCCAGCAGGTCGTCAATCTGGTTCACGCTGGGGCGAATATCAATCTCCGGGTCCAGCAGGCCGGTGGGGCGGATAATCTGCTCCACCACCACGCCGCCGGCCTGCTCCAGCTCGTAGTCGGCCGGCGTGGCGCTCACGTACACGGCCTGCCGGAACATGCTCTCAAACTCGTTGAAGGTCAGCGGCCGGTTGTCCAGCGCCGAAGGCAGGCGGAAGCCATATTCAATCAAGGCGGTTTTGCGGCTGCGGTCGCCCCCCCACATGGCCCGAATCTGGGGCATGGTGGCGTGGCTTTCGTCCACCACCAGCAGGTAGTCGTCGGGGAAGTAGTCGAGCAGGCAGAACGGCCGCGAGCCGGGCGTGCGCCCATCAAAGTAGCGCGAGTAGTTCTCAATACCCGAGCAGTAGCCCAGCTCCCGTATCATTTCCAGGTCGAACTCAGTGCGCTCCATGATGCGCTTGGCTTCGGCGTCGCGCCCCTCCTTCTCGAAGTAGGCGTGCTGCTGCATCATGTCGAACTGAATTTCCTTGATGGCCTGCTGCAGCGTGTCCTTGCCCGTCACGAACAGGTTGGCCGGGTACAGCGTGGCCGACTTCTCCTCGCTCAGCTTCTTGCCGCTGACGGGGTCAATCTTCTGCACGCTCTCAATCTCATCCCCAAAAAAGTAGATGCGGTAGGCGTAGTCGGCGTAGGCCGGAAACACGTCCACCGTGTCGCCCTTCACCCGGAAGGTGCCGCGCGAAAACTCCACTTCCGTGCGCGAGTACAGAATCTGCACAAACTGGTAAAGCAGGTTGTTGCGCGAGTACTTCAGCCCCGGCGCCAGGTAAATCACGTTCTTGCCAAACTCCTCGGGGTTGCCGATGCCGTAGATGCACGACACCGAGGCCACCACAATCACGTCGCGCCGCCCACTCAGCAGGGTGGAGGTGGTGTGCAGGCGCAGCTTCTCAATCTCCTGGTTGATGGCCAGGTCTTTCTCGATGAAAACGTCGGTGCTGGCGATGTAGGCTTCCGGCTGGTAGTAGTCGTAGTAGCTGATGTAGTACTCGACGGCGTTGTTCGGGAAAAAGGACTTGAACTCGCCGTAGAGCTGGGCCGCCAGCGTCTTGTTGTGGCACAGCACCAGGGCCGGCTTGCCGGTTTCGGCAATAACGTTAGCCATGGTGAAGGTTTTGCCGGTGCCCGTGGCACCCAGCAGCACCTGGGCCGGCTCGCCATTGTTCACGCCTTCAACGAGCTTGGCAATGGCCGAGGGCTGGTCGCCGGTCGGCTTGAATTCAGAGGTCAGTTGGTACTCCATGCAAGGGGAAAGATAGGCCGAAAAGGTCAGCCTAGCTTAACTATTGCTAATGGATTTGGGTTTCCTGATTTCGGAATCAAGCGGCGGAATTTACTCCGCGGCGCGAAGGCAGGCCAACACCAGCCTGCCCTGCTACTTCGGGCTGCGGCCAAACTCTACGCCCGCTTCTACCCCCACGCTGTAGGGCCGGCTCTGCTCGAGCAGGCCTTGGGCGGGGTGGGCATTTAGCGAAAGCACCCCCAGCTCGGCTATGGGGCCCAGCGAGAACGTCCAGCTGCCTTCGGGCGAGCGGTACTGGGCACCGGCGGCGCCGCGCACGTTGGCCATTACCCGGCGGTAAGGCGTGCCGGCCGAGGTAATGGAGTAGGAGCGCGACGCCTCCGGAATACCATCGACGGTGCTGCGTACGCCCAGCAGCGCGCTCACTACTGCGCCTACGCGGCCGTAGCCACTCCAGCCGCGCTTCACCGGGTCGGCGTAGCGCACTTCCACCGGAATGCCGGCGGTACGGTAGCGGAAATCAGTGGTGCGCATGGCGCCTTTCGTGTCGGGGCCAAAGTCGGGTACCTGCTCGCCCACAAAAGCCATCGACGACGACGACTTGGCGTAGCTCTGGCTAAGCTCGGCTCCGGTGCTCAGGGCCCAGCGGCCACCGAGGCGGTTGGTGGCCCGAACTGCCAGGCGGTGGCTGGCGCCCGGGCATAGGTTCTGCAGGTGCTCAGCAGCTGCTTCTTCGCTCAGGGCAGCCGAGTTGGCTCCCAGTGCCGGGTTGTAGTCGAACTCAGCATCAATACCGGCCCGCGAGAAATTGGTGTTGGGGTTGAAGGTGCCAGCCGTGTAGGTAGCCGCAAAATTCCACTTGCGGGCCGGCGGCACCACGGGCGGCGTATCATCAGCTGGTACTGCAATGGTGGCAAAAGCTGCCGGCAGGGAAGTGGCCTCGGCATTGGGTAGCGACGGGGCCCGGCCCGCCAGCAAATCAATCGGTCCGAGGGCCTGCCCCGCTGAGCTTGCGCCGCTTACAAAGCCGGTGGTAGCAGCAAAGCCGGTGGGTGCGGCTGCCGACCCTTTGGCCGTGGTGCCGGCCGCGCCAAAAGCCAGCATGCTGCCCTGAGCGGCCTGCGGCTGGCCCAGCCCGATGCTGCGGACGGCCCGAGCAGCGCTCGCTGCAGCGCTCGCTGCAGCGCTGGTTTCAGCTGCAGCGCCGCTAACAGGGCTGGAAAAAGCCACGGAGCCGGGCGCTGAGGTACCGTTATAAGTTGCTCTAACGGGTTTGCCAGCAGAGCTGCCGGCATCAGCCTGATAGGTGCTTGCAGTGGAAGCCGTCGACGAGCTGCTACCCGCCTGGCGTGCTGCCGTCGGGCGGGCCGGCGTACCGATACCGCCATAAGCAGCCATGCCTGGCTGCTGACGAGCCGCAGCACTTGCGGCTGCAGTCAACTCCTGGCGGCCAGGAGAGGCGGCCTGCTGGGTATAAGCTGCGTGGTCGCTGCTCTCGGCAGCAGCGCCCCCGGCTGCCAGGCTCCCCCGGCTGCCCGTGGCCGAATACTGGCCCGGCACGGTGCCGGGCCGGGCAGCGGAAGCGGGCGCCAGCTCGGCCCGACGGCTCTGGGCCGTTGCCAGGCGGTTGCCGTTGCGCACGGCATCGCGCATGGCCAGCCAGCCTGTGCCGGTGAGCGTAGCCAGCAGCAGGCTGGCCGCGGCCACCCAGCGCATGGCGTTGAGCCGGCGGCGGTACTGTTCGTTTTGCTGCTGCAGCAGGGAGTTGTCAATCTGTTCCCACAGCATGGGGCGCGGGGGAACGGCCGCTTCGGCCATATGATGGCGGAATAGCTCTTCCAGGCTGCCGGTTGGCTTATCAGTAGAAGTAGGGTCGATAGGATTAACTGACATGACGACGCGGAGCATTCAGGCGCTCCAATTTAGTTTGTAAGATGACCCGGGCCCGCGAGTACTGCGACTTGCTCGTGCCTTCGGTAATACCCAGCAGCTCGCCGATTTCCTTGTGCGTATAGCCCTCGATGGCGTAGAGGTTGAACACCATGCGGTAGCGCGGCGCCAGCTCCTGCACCATTTCCAGCAGCTCGTGGAAGTTGTAGTTGCTGAGGGTAAACTCCTCGCCGGCGAGGGTTTCGGGGTATTCGCCCTCGCTCACCGCCACCAGCGGGGCATTGCGGCGGTGTTGCCGCAGGGCGGCATTAATCATAATGCGGCGAATCCAGAACTCCAGCGGGCACTCGCGGCGGAAGCTGGCCAGGGTACGGAATACCGTCAGAAAGCCTTCCTGCAGCACGTCTTCGGCCTCAAACGTGGTTTGGGCGTAGCGCAGGCACACGGCCATCATCTTGGCAGCATGCTTTTCATACAGCTGCTTCTGGGCCAGCTGCTCCCCACGCAGGCAGCCGTCAATAATCTGCGCCTCGCTGGGTGCCGCGCCCACCGAGCGGCTGGCAGTCAGGCGGGGAGCGTCGGGCTCTACTGCCGCCATTTTTGCAGGCCGGAGCGCTGGCCAGGCAGCCCCGCTCATTGGGCGCACCAGCCCGGCCGGCTGGTTGGTTGGATACCGCCGGCTGGGGCGGTGCTGGTAGAAGCCAATGTCATGTTCCGGGGCATAAGGTGCAAATAGAGCCGGGGCTGGTGCCCGTAGTCAAACAGGCTGCGTTAAATGGAGGCAGGTGACGGCGAAATGGTTGCAACCCGCCGGAAGGGTTTATTTGCAACGATAGAGATAACAAAGGCTGGGTAAAATAAGAGGCTCATCCAAAGTTAGTTAAAATAGTTTTTAAGTGCCGGCGCAACCAGGGTGGTTTTTGCGATGTACCTACACTAATCTGCTGGTCGTGTTGCCGCGTTGCGTGCAGGGCTCCCGGTTTCCTGTCATCTATTTCCTTACCTGTATGAAAACCCTCGTTCTTTTTTATTCCACTTATGGCCACGTATGGAAAATGGCCGAAGCTGTAGCCGAAGGCGCCCGCCAGGTAGAAGGCAACGAAGTAGTGGTGAAGCGCGTGCGCGAGACCCTGCCCCCCGAGCTGCTCGACCAGATTCATGCCACGCAGGCGCAGCAGGCTTTCGCCCATATTCCCGTTGCTACTCCCGAGGAGCTGGCCGAGTACGACGCCCTGCTTATTGGGGTGCCCACGCGATACGGCAACGTAGCCAGCCAGATGCAGGCCTTCCTCGACGGCACCGGTGGCCTCTGGGCCAAAGGTGCCCTCATTGGCAAAGCGGCCGGTGCTTTCACCAGCACGGCTACCCAGCACGGCGGCCAGGAAACCACCCTGCGCAGCCTGCACACCGAATTCCTGCACCACGGGCTGGTAGTAGTGGGCCTGCCCTATTCCTTCCAGGGGCAGACTATCATTTCCGAGGTAAGTGGTGCTTCACCCTATGGCGCCTCCACCATTGCCGGCGGCCAGGGCGAGCGGCAGCCCAGCCAGAACGAGCTGGAAGGAGCGCGCTTCCAGGGCCGCCACGTGTCGGAAATTGCCAAGAAGCTGTGCGGCAAGTAAGTCAGCAAGCGCAGGGCTAGGGCGGATTCTAGGTTTGTGCGCTGCGTTGAAAGCTATTTGCTAAAGAATTATAAAGCCATGCTGAGCGAAGGCTAAGCATGGCTTTATAATGTCTTATGAACAGGGTATTATACAGTTGTAGGCGCCCTGGAAAATGCTGTGCTTGTGTGCTGTCTTGTCGGTGACTGTTCCGGGCAGCTGGGGCCTGCTGCTTACTCATTCCAGATTTTCCAGGCTTCCTCGGCCTGCAGACACAGCATTTCAAAGCCGTTCTTTATCTGGGCCCCGGCCTCCCGGCCTTTGGCCAGAAACAGGGTTTCGGCGGGGTTATACACCAGGTCGTAGAGGTGATGCCGGGGGGTGAGGGCGTGGTAGGGGAGGTGGGGGCACTCGTCAATCTTGGGAAAGGTGCCCAGCGGGGTGGCATTGATGATGAGCGGGTGCGCCTCAATCAGCTCCGGGGTCAGGTCTTCGTAAGTAAGCCAGGAGTCCAGCGGGTTGCGTGTGACAAACCAGTAGGGAATTTCCAGCTCACGCAGCGCTACTTCCACCGATTTGGCGGCCCCGCCGTGGCCCAGAATCAGGGCCCGGGTAGCGGGGCCGGCGGTAGGGAAAAAAGCGCGCAGCGAGTCCCGAAAGCCGATGTAGTCCGTGTTGTGCCCGATAAGCCGCCCGTCGGGCAGGCGCCGGATAACATTTACGGCCCCCACCCGGCCGGCCGAGGGCGCCAGCTCGTCGAGGTAAGGCAACACAACTTCCTTGTACGGCACGGTTACGTTCAGCCCGGCCAGGTCGGGATGCGCCGCCAGTAAGCCCGGGAGCTCCCGGATATTCTCCAGCTCAAAAAGGTCGTACTGATGGTCGGGCAAGCTCAGGTTATAGAACTTCTGCGTAAAGTACGTTTGCGAGAAGGAGTGCCTGAGCGAGCGGCCGATAAGTCCGAACTGACGCATAAAAGAAGGGTTAGCGGGTAATGTGCCCCGGGTAGGACAAAAAAACGCCCCAACTGTTTAGAGTCGGGGCGTTTGGTGATGAACAAGCAGGCTGGGCTTACAGCGGGCCAGCGGGCAGGTCTTCCTTGCTGTCGGCGGGCTTTCCTCCAAGCTTTTCCTTCAGAAACTGCACCAGGGGCGGCAGCACCGACACGAGGATAATAGCATAAATCACGATGGTGAAGTTTTTCTGCACCCATTCGATGTTGCCGAAGAAGTAGCCGGCCAGCGTAAGGGAAATTACCCAGAAAGCAGCGCCAAAGATGCTATAAGAAGCAAAGTAGCGGTAAGTCATGGTGCCCACGCCGGCCACAAAGGGGGCGAAGGTGCGCACGATGGGGACAAAGCGGGCCATGATGATGGTTTTGCCGCCGTGCTTGGCATAAAAAGCCTGGGTCTGGTCGAGGTACTTGCGTTTCAGAAACCGGAAGTCTTCCCGGAACACCCGGGGCCCGAGAAAGTCGCCCACCATGTAGTTCACATTATCGCCGATGAAAGCGGCGGCAATGAGCAGCGGCATCACCACCCACACATTCAGCAGCGGGTCGCCGGTGGTTGTGTTGGGCTGGGCCGCCAGCGTGCCGGCCACAAAGAGCAGGGAGTCGCCCGGCAAAAAGGGAAAGACAATAACCCCGGTTTCGGTAAAGACGATGAGAAACAGGATAAGGTAAGTCCAGGTACCGTAGTCCTGTACCACGCCCACGAGCGTTTTATCGAGGTGTAAAACGAGGTCGAAAAAGTGCTTGATTAATTCCATACGGCGCCATTGTGAGCTACAAAGAAAACCCCTGGCGGGCGAAGTAGCCGGGTGCGGCCTGCCTGGCTTCCTGGAACACGCAACGGTAAGGCCTGCTCCAGGCGGTAGCCAATGCTCCCGGCACTCGTTCCCGACAGCCGCTTTGCTCTGGCCAGGAACGGGCGGGTGGGCAAGCCACAGATTTTATAGGTCTCCAGACGGCCCCAAGGCGCCGGCAAGCGCGACGCTACAAGATAGGAAAACTGCCATAAAGAGGCACTCCTGTGCAAAAACAATAAAAAAGCAAATGCAGCGGCAAACCAGCCGCTGAGCCTAACCTAGCTTACGAATTTGACGTTGCAAGCCAAAACGCTACACATATTATGATAGTCTATCAGGGAGGCGACTGGTGGAAGGCACTCTGGCATTTCCATACCTCCGAAGTAATTCGTCTATTACTAAAACGCGTGGCCCTGGTGGGCCTCTATGGGCTTGTTGTGGCCATCAGCAGCGTAAACTTTCACGCCCTGGATGTTCGCATTGGCCGCGAGTACCTGTCCATTCTGGGTATCCTGCTCAGCTTGCTGCTGGTGTTTCGCACCAACACAGCCTACGACCGGTACTACGAAGGCCGCCGGGTATGGGGGCAGCTCGTGTCGCACTGCCGCGGGCTGGCTATGGAAATCAATGCGCTGCTGCCTAAAGAAGCCCATTCCAGCCGCCGCTATTTTGCCGCGCTAATCTCCAACTTCCCGCTGGCCCTGCAAGGCAACCTGCGCAACAACATCCGCTACGAGAAGCTGGAGGCCACGCCCGATATCATGGAGCGCCTGCGGGCGGCCGAGAACGTGCCCAGCACCATCATCGCCGTGCTGATGGAAAGCATGGAGCAGCTGCGTAAAGTGGAAATCTTCGACCCCATGCACCTGGTCAACATCAAGCACCATTACCTGGCCATGATGTCGGTGAACGGTACTTGTGAGCGGATTAAGGCCACTCCCATCCCGTATTCCTACAGCTTTTTCATCAAGTGCTACATCACCATTTTCATTCTGATAATGCCGTTGGTGCTGGTGGAGTCCTGCGGCTACTGGATGGTGCCCGTGACCATGATTGGGGCCTACGCCATGCTGGGGCTGGAAATGATTGGCAACGAAATCGAGAACCCCTTTGGGTACGACAGCAACGACCTGCCCATCACCCAGCTGTCGAATAAAATTCGGGTTAGCGTGCACGACCTGCTGGGCGTAGAGCTGCCTGCCGAGAAAAAAGCCCTGGCCACCGTGCCCTACAGCGTGGTACACTAGCAGCAGTGCTGCCTTCTGCTACACCAAGCGCCGGCCCGGCAACGGGCCGGCGCTTTCTTATTAAAGGGCGATACCAACGCCCTGATAGGGAAGAAGGCGGAGTAGATAAATATCAGCGAAAAAGTGGCCCTGCGCCGTCACTTTGCTGTTTGGCATACGTAAAGAGTACCAGCAGCGCGGTGCCGGGGAAGGAAAGGGATGGAAGCGTAGGGCACGGGCTGGGTAGCCTCAGGTGGGGCTGCGTTTAGAGTCCAATAAAAAGTTTCATTTTGCGGGTAAAAATAAATTTTTCTGAGAAAAATATGCACTATTATCAAGATTCGGGCTTTTTGCACTTGTAATTAATCCTGGTAAAGAAAAAAAATTAGCCGAATTGTACCAATTTAAAAACAACTCCCGTATAGCTCCATGTCGGCACCGACCAAGCAATGCGGTGCCCTTTCACTCAACCTTCGACTCATAATAAAATGTCTACTTCTTTTACTTCCGCACCTACTCTGCCAAGCCGCACGCTGCGCTTACTGGCAACCCTGCTGACCCTGGTTATTGGTTTCAGCTTTACTTCGGCCCAGGCCCAGAACAGCGGCCTGTTCGACAACTACGTTTCCATCAACGGTACTTTTTACAAGACCAATGCTGGCAACCCGCCCGCCAGTGCCTACGCTCCCCTGCAGGGCGCCTCGCTGGGTAGCTTCGACCGTAACTCGGGAGTGCTGCGGCTGAATGGCGGCCGGGTTAATTCCTTCGAGCGCAACGGCGACGTTGTAAATGCTGCCAACATCTTCTACCGTGTGTATGAAACCGGCACCTCGCCGGCCGGCCGTGGCTTCCAGCGCCTCTCGCTGCCCCTGACCAATATCTACTACGACCCGGTCAACATGACCAACAACAAGGAGTTTCAGTCTTTCAACTACACCACCAACCTGGTTAGCCTCACGCAGGACCCCGGCACCTACACCCTGGAAATCTACCTGCAGGCTAATGCTAGTTTCAGCAACGGCGGCGGCAGCGGCTCCTTCGTTCTGAACGACAGCAACGGCGGCGCCAACTACACGGCTACGTTCACGGTAACCGGCACTCCCCAAATCACGACGACCTGGACCGGTGCTATCAACGACAACTGGTTTGACCCGGCCAACTGGAGCAACGGTGTGCCTTCGCCCACGAACGACGCTGTAGTTCCCGACTTCGGCCCTGGCTTCAACATCTACCCCAACATCTACAGCGGCAGCCGGGTTGTAAACTCGCAGGGGGTCTTCCAGTATGACAACACCAACTCGGGCCCTGCTGAATGCCGCACCCTACTGCTGCAAGGCACTTCGCAAGCCGCGCGCTCTATCTGCCGCCTGGTTACGGGTACGCTGCGGGTAAATGGTGACTTCTACAACATTCAGGACAGCTTCATCCAGCGTGAGAATACCCTGATTGTATTCTCTGGTGGCAACACCACCATCAGCGGCGGCTCGCAGTTTGTTCGAATGGAGATTGATGGTGTTCCTGGCAGCACCAAAACGCTGACCGGTAACGTGACCATCGGGGTTGAGCTGCTCTTCACCTCCAGCAACCTGACCACGGACATCAACAACCCCACTACTTCTTATGTGGAACTGGCCAACCGTACCATCTTCAACGCCAACAACGGCGCTCAGATTAACGGTGAAACCGACCAGCACTACCTCCGCGGCTTTATCCGCACTACCCGCAACGGGGTACAGGCCAACGAAGGCGAGTACCGCACGTTTGGTAACATGGGCATGTCGCTCGAATTCGTTGGTAACAATAACCCCGGCGACATCCTGGTAACCCGCAACACTACCGAGAGCTACAACCCCCTCAACGACCGTTTCTCTATCCGCCGCATCTTCGGTGTTCGCCCCAGCGACGCGCAGACTAACACCGGTGGCCTGCAGGCTAACCTGATTTTCCGCTACCTCGACAGCGAAACCCAGAACCTGGGCCCCAACGGCGAGTTCATCCCCGAGCAGAACCTTTTCCTCTACGTATCGACCAACTCGGGTAACAGCTTCGGCCAGCTGGGCCGCGATGCCCTCGACACCAACACCAATGAGCTGACCAAGTTCGGGGTTCGCACCTTCGCTACCTTCACCCTCGGCGACCGCGCCAACCCGCTGCCCGTATCGCTCACTGCTTTCGATGCCCGCCGCACCGGGGCTGATGCTACCATCACCTGGGATACCGCCCTCGAAAAGAACAGCCGTGGCTTCGACGTACAGGTATCGACCAATGGCCGTGACTTCCGCACCCTGGGCTTCGTAGCCAGCGCTACCCCGAACAGCGAGCGTCCCCAGAGCTACCGCTACGTCGACACCACCCCCGACAAAGCCGGCATCCGCTACTACCGTCTGCGCCAGCTGGACCTGGATGGCAAAGAAACCTTCTTTGCTCCCCGCAGCGTGAACTTCGCCGGCAAGGCTAAGTCGGACGCCAAGCTGGCCGCCTACCCCAACCCCTTCCTTGGCGACCTGAGCCTGACAATGGATGTGGCCACAGCCGGCGCCGGCCAGCTCCGCCTCATGGACATCACCGGCCGCGTAATCAGCACCCAGGCAGTAACCCTGGTAGCTGGTACCAACGAAGTGAAGCTTGACAACCTCGGCGGTCTGAAGTCGGGCATGTACGTAGCCCGCCTCACCACCCCCACGGGCGAAGAGACCTCGGTGAAAGTACAGAAAATGTAACCTCCCTTCCTTTCCACACGAAAAAAGCCGGTCTCCGCAAGGAGGCCGGCTTTTTTTTAGGTGTTAGGGCGTAGGTATTAGGTATTAGTATCGTTCAACGGTCCCCAAGACCTAATACCTAATACCTAATACCTAAGCCCTAACAATCGAAGCCCTGATTACCCCCGCGGCATGCTGGTGCCGGGCTTGCCAGTCTTGGCAGCCGGGTGGAACATGGGGTCCACGGCGTCCATGTCGAGGAAGTGCGAGAAGGTGTCGCCCCGCAGGCCCAGGCGAATGGTTTCGAGGCTTACCACTTCATTGGGGGCAATATTGCCCAGGTTTACATTGCAGCCCAGCAGTTTGATAAACCATACTTGCTGCGCCTTCTGCGGGGCTTCCCAGAGAATTTTCTCAAAGGGAATCTTGGTGAGGATTTCTTCCACCAGGCCCGAGCGCACTTCGCCGGTGCTGCGGAACAGACCTACGTTGCCGCCCTCCCGGGCTTCGCCGATTACCTTGATGGCCCCGGCTTCCAGCTCGGTTTCCATCTGGGAAATCCACTTGTAGGGGGGGATGATTTTTTCGGCATCCTTGGAGCCTACTTCGCTTAGCACCTGTACCGACTTGCTTAGCTCCCGAATGAACTCGCACTTGCGCTCATGAGCCAGGTCGATGCTGCCATCCGATACCTCGGCGTGCTCCATGCCATAGGTGTCGAGCAGGCGGCGGTAGTCGTCGAACTGGTTTCGGATGATAAAAGCCTCGAACAAGGTGCCCCCAAAGTACACCGGCACGCCGGCCGCACGGTAAATCTCCAGCTTGCGCTTCAGGTTGGGCACCACATAGGAGGTTGCCCAGCCCAGCTTCACAATGTCGGCGTATTCGCCGCCGACTTCCAGAAAGTCTTCCACTTCCCGCAGGCTCATGCCTTTGTCCATCACCATGGTGTAGCCTTGCTCACGCGGCTTCTGGGTGCGTTCGGGAAGTTGGGAAAGAGAATAGTTCATTTGCTTAATGTGCTGATTATTGGATGTGCTGATGTACAGATGACCGAGCCGGCTGGCGGAAGTAGACGCTGGCGACCGGTTAAAGCTTTAAAAAAAGCAGCCGCCCACGCGGACGCGGGCGGCTACAAAAGTAGGTCAGGGCTCGTAAGGTTGCCGATACAGAAGCGCCACCAGTGCCCCTGCTTCGAAGTCAACCTATCAGCACATCAGAAAATCCGCACATCATTTTACTTTCGGAACTGGTCGATGAGGCGCTTCAGCGCCGGCTGGTCGCGCAGCTCCGGGAAGTAGTCGAACAGCAGCGAATGCTGCTCGTAGTTGAGGCTGAGGGCCAGCTCCAGGGTTTGATAGGCCTCTTTCAGGCGCCCATCGGCCAGGAGGTAGGCGCAGAGCATGTAGTGGAAATGGGCTTCCAGCGGGTGCAGGTTCACGGCGTGGCGCAGCAGGTCTACGGCCTCGCTGTAGTGGCCCTGCTCGTAGAGAATGGCGCTCCAGCTCACCCAGCCCTGCACGTCGTCGGGCGCTACCTCGGTCGCTTTCTCGTAGGCTTCGAGCGCGCTTACCACGTTGCCTACATGGTTTTCTGCCGCACCCAGCGCCGACCAGTACTCGCCGCTCTCCCCGTAGAGCTCCACGGCCTTGCGGAAGAAGTGAATCGACTCAAACCAGCGGCCCTGCTCCTGCAGCAGCACGCCCTGCCCAAACCAGGCCTCGTCCATCTCCGGGTTGATTTCCAGGGCGCGCTGGTAGTATTTGCGGGCCGGCTCCCACTCCCGCAGCTTCTCGTAGCACTCGCCGATGTTGCACAGTGCCTCGTCGGTGGGCTCGCCCGGCGGGAAGCTCAGCTCAAACTCGGCAATGGCCTTGCGGTACTGCTCCTGGCACACAAAAGTGTCGGCCAGCCAGTGGTGAGCGTCGTAAAAGTCAGGCCGAATCACCACAGCGTAATCGAAAGCTTCCGCCGCTTTGGTCCACATTTCCCGGCGATAGAAGTACTGGCCCAGGTTATACCAGGCAGTAGGGGAGTAGGGGTCGTCGTCGGTGAAGCGCTTGAAGAACTCCTCGTGCTCTTCCAGGCGGCCGGTTACATCCAGGCAGTGCAAGAGCTCCTGCACGCCGGTTTCGTTGTCGGGGTTAAGGCGCAGGCTTTGCTTGTAGTGCTTGGCGGCACTCTTAAACTTCTGCCAGCTCTGGTAAGCCAGGCCCAGGTTGAAGTGGATATCCTCGCGTTCGGGCTCCTGCTCCAGCCCCGCCCGGAAAAACGCCACGGCCTGCTCGAACTCGCCGCGCTGGGTGCTGATGATGCCCCGCGTAACAGCTACGTCGGCGTTGGTCGGGTCGAGCTCGGCTACCTGGTTTATCTGGCGCTCGGCTTCGGAGTAGTCGCCGCGCATGGCCATTACCTGGGCGCGGTCAATCAATAGCTCGGTCGAGAAAGGGTACTGGCTCAGGGCCGCCTCGCAGGCCTGCAGGGCTTTGTCAAACTGGGCATTGGTAACGTAGTGGTCGATGATATTCTCAAAGTCCTCCAAGTCAAAAAATACAGGCTCCTGCTGGGCCAGCATGCGCTCGAAGCGGCGCACGGTGTCCAACACAGCCCGGTGATTCTCAAAGTTCTCGTTCATGCGCATAAATCACGGATTCTTCGGATTTCTAGCGGAGTAGCCGGAGCGCTTGACAAAGCCGGTTTTAGCCCGTCAAAGCCGCCTATTTCGTGATTTCCTGGGTACTGGTATTCCGTCTGCTTTCTTGTTTCAATACTACTAACAATCCACCACGAATTCCGTGCAATTCGTGAAATATTCCTTGCGGGTAGAATATGCTAAGATACGACTGCTGGGCTTGCGCTGGTTGTGTTATTTGCCAGCTCAGTGGCACACCAGGCAATGGTTTCGGCTAAGGGGCGGAAGCCCAGCCCCGTGGCCCGCTGCACCTTGTCGCTGGCATACACCACCGGGCGGCGCCCGGCCCGGGCAGTGTCCTTGGTAATAAGGGGGCGGGCCCCGGTAAGTACGGCCCGGGCATGTTCCAAACGCCAGATTAGCTCGGCCGTCCAGTCGGGCACCGCCACGGTTGGGGGCCGCCGCCCCATGGCCGCCGCCGCTTGCTGAAAGAACGCGGCCAATGGCAAGGCTTGTGCATTCAGAATGTACCGCTCGCCGCTTAGGGCGGGCTGGGCCAGGGCCAGGTGCAGGAGCTGGGCCACTACGTCGCGCACGTCCACGAAGTTGACCAGGCCGCGGGTGTAGAAGCGGTGCTGCTGGTAGGCGTAGCGCAGCAGCCGCGTGCTGCTGCGGCTCCAGTCGCCGGGACCCAACACCACGGACGGGTTCACAATCACCGCCGACAGCCCTTCGGCAATGCCGCGCCATACTTCCAGCTCGCCCAGGTATTTGGACGTGGCATAAGCGGGGTGGGAGGCCCCCAGGTCCCAGGTGGCGGCTTCCGTTACAATCCTGGGCGCATTGCCCTGGCCATCGGCGGGCTGCCCGGCAGGTGAGGGGCTGCCCAGGGCCGCTACCGACGATACATAAGCCAGCCGGATGCCCGGTCGCTCGAGGCAGGCGTCGACCACTGCCGCAGTGCCGAGCACATTCACGGACAGCAGCAGCTCTTCGTCCTGCGGGGCGTACGATACCAAGCCTGCGCAGTGGAATACGTGCGTAACGTCGGGGGTAAGCGAAGCCCGCAGCAGGTCGGTATCAAGCAGGTCGCCACTTACCCACTCTATGCCGGCTGGCATGCCGGCTGGTACAGCACTCCGGTGCAAGGCCCGCACAGACAGCCCCCGAGCCCGCAGCTCACGCAAGAGGTAAGAGCCAATGAGGCCTGTGCCACCAGTAACGAATATCATGCAGGCAATTAGGGACTTGGGGTCTTAGGTGTTTAAAGGAATTAGGGGCTTAAAAACAAAAAAACTAAGACCCCAAGTCCCCAAGACCCTTACAACTCTTTGTTTAACAACGGTAGCCGCAGCAGCTTTTCCATATATGGCCGTACCATGGTCTTGCGCAGCAGCGTCTCGGTATGGCGTAAGTGGTGCGTGTCGGTGCCGACAAAGTCAACCAGGCCGCCATCAATCAGCATTTCGGCCACCTTCTGGGCGGCCGGAGAGTAGTAACCGGCCAGTGAGTTCAGGTTGAGCTGCATCAGCACCCCGTATTCGCCCCGCAGCTTTTCAATTTCAGCAAAGCGCCCGTAGAGGTAAGTGTAGCGCTCGGGGTGGGCCAGCACCGGGCGGTAGCCCTGCGCTTTCAGCTCAAACACAATTTCGCGCAGGTTCAGCGGCTCATTCATGTAAGACGTCTCAAACAGCAGGTAGCGCTTGTCGCCCCCGAAGGTGAGCATCTCCGTGCCGTCGGCCAGCTTGCGGCCCAGGAACTCGTCGAGGTAATACTCAGCGGCACAGGCCAGCTCCATATCCGTAATTCCTGCTGCCAGGGTGGCCTCCTGCAGCTGGGCCAGGGCCGCACGAACTCCCTCCGGCGTGTTCTTGTAGAAGTCGCCCATGATGTGGGGCGTCATCACCAGCTTGCGGAATCCGATGTCGCGCAGCGCCCGCAGCAGGTCCAGGGAGTGGGCCACGGTTTCGGCTCCATCATCGAGGCCGGGCAACAGGTGCGAGTGCATGTCGGCGCCCAGCACTGCCAGGGAGTCGATGGTGGCTGCGCTGGAGGACGTAGCCCCCTTGCCAAAAAGCTTTTGCCAGAGCGAAGCCATACTGCCGCGAAAGCCGATTAATTAAAGAAGCGCTTGACTTTCTCGCCAAATGTAAGCTCGCGGGCAATGGGCTCTTCGTAGTAGCCCTGCCCGTAAGAGCCATAGCCATAGCCGTAGCCGTAACCATAGCCGTAGCCATAGCCATAGCCACTGGTAGCCTGCGCATCGTTGAGGATGGTGCACATTCGTGTAAACTGATTGCTGCGCATCAAGCGGTTCATGTTCTTGATAAAGGCCTTGCGGGAGTAGCCGGCCCGCACGATATAGATGGGAATATCGGCCTTGCGCATCACCAGAATGCCGTCGGTAACCAGGCCCACGGGCGGTGTATCAATCAGAATCACGTCGTAAAGCTTGTACAGCTCCTGAATCATCATATCAAACTTTGCGCTCAGAATAAGCTCCGACGGGTTGGGAGGAGTAGGCCCGGCCGAGATAAACTGCAGGGCATCGATGGAGGTCTGCTGAATGCATTCTTCTATGCTATGCCGGTCAATCAGAATCGTGCTCACGCCCTTAATGTTCTCGGTGCCAAAGGCCAGGTTTACCTTGGGCTTGCGCATGTCGAGGTCAAGAATAATTACGCGCTGCCCCGACAAGGCAATAATGCCGCCCAGGTTAACCGTAACGAAGGTTTTTCCCTCGCCTGAGATGGTCGACGTCACCGATATAAGCCGCTTTTTCTTGGCTGAGCTTATAAAGTCCAGGTTGGTTCGGATGGAGCGGATAGACTCAGAGATGGCCGACTTGGGGTTTTTGTCCACTACCAGGCGCGACACGTCCATCTTTTCCTTGTCATAGGTAGGAATAACACCCAGCACCGATGCATTCCCATTCCGCTCCACTTCCCGGATATTGGTTACGGTGTTGTGCATGAAGTAGCGCACTGCAATCAAGCCCAGGCCCATCAGAATGCCGCCGGCCAGGCCTACTGCATACACAATGAGCTTTACCGGATAGATAGGGGAGGTGGGGTTAGATGCCGGCGACAGAATCTGGAAGTCAGGCGTGGTACCAGCCTTGGAAATGTTAAACTCCGTTTTCTTATCCAGCAGCATCAGGTACGTCTTCTCAAACAGGTCGAGCGGGCGCTGCAGGCGGGTCAGCTCCATGTCCTTTTGCGGCAGGCTTTGCAGCTCCGCATTCAGTCGCTCGCGCTGGTTGTCGAGTAGGGCCAGCTGGTTACGCAGCACCTTCTGATTCTGAGCCACCATTCGTTTGAGGTTGCTCTTGCTGTAGGCTAAGGCCGCCTCTACTTGCTTAACAGCCTCCGTAGTGCCTTTGTAGGAACGCGACAAGCGCCGCAGGTTCCACTGCTGGCTATTCACATCATTCAGCAGCTGTACCAGCTGCTGGTCTTCAATGCCCGACAGGGCCGGGTTGCTCTGCTCAACCGTTTCCTCATCTGACCGGGTCATCTGCCCGGAGTTTATCATTCGCGCCACATCCTCCAGCGTATTGAGCTTCTGCTCCAGCTTCAGGCGCTCTTCCTGCTGCCGCTCCAGCTTATTTGTAATAGTCCCAACATCCGACTTAACATCAAACGTTTTGCTTTGCTGCACAAAACGCTGCAGGTTGTTTTCGGCTATTGCCAGGTTGCGGCGGTTTTCCTCCAGCTGCTGGTCCAGGAACTGCAGCGTCTGGGCTGTGGCCTCCTGCTTGCGGGCCAGCTTTTCCTGCAGGTAAACGGTATCAATCTTATTTACAATCTTTTGCGCCTTCTCCGGGTTGTAGTCCTGAAAAGAGATTTGAATGGTATTCGCCTCGGGGTTCACAATTTCAACCGTAAGGTTGCGGTCGAGATACCCATTTACAGAGCTCTCGTCCTGAATAGTGAAGTGGTAGTTCTTGTCCAAGGCATCCTCGGTTAAAGGACCGGTGGGGGATAGTTTCAGGGTAATGCCCGGCAGCACGATGGGCTCGTTTATATTGTATTCACCGCCCAGATTTCGCCCTTGTCCCACGAAAGCCAGCTTAAAGCGTGTCGGGGAAGTAAAGTTGATATTGAACTTGCGGTTATACAGCGCATGGTCTTTAATGGAGTAGTCGACCTTGAAAGGCGAGGTGCCATACATCTCGGTTTCCAGCACCGTGCCCTGCACGTAGTAGTTAACGTCCAGCGCCAGGGAATCCTTCAGGCGGCGGTAGATAATGCCGGACTTAATAAGCTCCACTTCACCAGCCAGCTTGCCGGAGCGTCCTTTTTCGACTGCTGCCGGCGCCAGCCGGTCCAGTCCCAGGTTGTTGGCTTCGGTGCGCTCGTCAATTTTAAGCAGGGAGGCCGATTTATATACAGGCTTGGTGTAGCGCAGGTAGAGCCACGAAGCTGAGATACCTAGAATGATGAGCAGCAGCATCCACAGCATGCTCCGACGAGCTACAAGAAGTAGGGTCGCAACATCAAGCGACGCTGAGTCGTTGTCGTCCTCATCAGCCGTAGTAATGCTGACAGGAGGAGAGGGTTCGGTTGTACCACCTCCCGAGGCTTTACGAATGAGCTCTTCCAGCTCCATGTTTTCACTTATAGCCATTGCAATGTATGCGTCAGCCGCAGCTGAATTGAATATATGGGAGAGCTAGCGCAGCGCTAACGGAGAAAGATGGTAATGAAAATAGTAGAAGCGTTTAGTAGTAAAGCAGCGGCGCTCAATACCGGGCCTGCATCTGCTAAGCCGTCCAGCAGCGGCCGGCGTATCGGCTCAATATAAACTATATCATTAGGCTCCATTTGCAAGTTGCCTTTACGCATGCCTTCCAACGTGGTTAAGTCAATCTCTTGAACCTGAGGATTTTTCAAATCGCCGCGAATAATACGGATATTCGACAGGCGTCCGCCGAAGCGATACAGGCCATTTCCTCCGGTACTTCCTCCGTCAGTACCACCGGCTAAGGCCAACACCTCCAGTAAGTTCATGTTGTCGTTGGTCAGGGGCACTACTTTGCCGCCTGGAGCGCCCAGCACAACAACGCGGTTGTTTACTACCCGCGTTGTTACAAAAGGCTCGCGGTAGTACTCGTTGTAGGCTATCTTAAGTGTGCTGTCGGCCTGCAGCAGGCTTAAGCCGCTTACCTTAATGCGGTTTACCATGGGAAGCATAACGGTGCCGTCTGCTTGCACCAGAAACGCGCTGTTGGTGCCCTGAGCGTTGGCTGCGCCAGCAGTTTGTACCGACGAGGCCCCTGCCGCGCCCCGTGCCGATGGCCCGATGGCCCCGGCCGGGGAGCCAAAGCGCAGCTCACCGTTGGGGTCGAGAATTCGCTCGCCTTTGTTGGTATACACTCTCACCTCCAGGTAGTCGTTTGGCTGAATGACATAATTGCGGGCAGCGCGGTTCACAGCAGTGCGCAATTTGGTCGTGTCCAAACGGTTGCCCTCGCTGTCGGTCAGCCGGAACATGGTGCGCTGATTGTAGTAGCGGGTCGAGGCGCAGGAAGAAAACAGCAGCACTACGGGCAAGCACAGCAGGCACAGTCGCAGCAAGCGACGAGGAAAGGTAGTCGGCATGAAGGCCAAAAAGTACGTAATCAAGCAAATGAACGCAGGAGAAAATCAACCCGTATGGCCGTATTTCTCCCAATAAAGCCTCAAAAGTACGCCTTTTGGCGTGCCCATTCAAAACGGCCCCGTTTTACGCTAGGTCATAATCAAGGTTTTCAAGCGGCAAAAGCGTACTTTCGCGGACCCAAAACCTGCCTCTGCCGGTTATAGGGACTGCTTGCTGTCATTATCTTAAATCCCACCCATTTTTCTTGTCCATGGAAGCTGTAGCGACCGAAAATCAAACCATGATTGCGCAAATGGTGCGCGACTTTGGAGCCCAACACATCAAGCCCAACATGATGAAGTGGGACGAAAGCCAGGAGTTTCCCATTCACATCTTCCACCAGCTCGGCGAGCTGGGCCTGATGGGTGTGCTGGTGCCCCAGGAGTACGGCGGTTCCGGCTTCGGCTACATGGAGTACGTGACGGCTATTGCCGAGCTGGCCAAGATTGACGGCAGCATCGGCCTAAGCATGGCGGCGCACAACTCGCTCTGCACCGGCCACATCCTGCAGCACGCTTCCGAAGAGCAGAAGCACAAATACCTGCCCAAGCTGGCCAGCGGCGAGTGGATTGGCGCCTGGGGCCTCACCGAGCCCAACACCGGCTCCGATGCCGGCAACATGCGCACCACGGCCGTGCTCGACGGCGACCACTACGTGCTGAACGGCGCCAAGAACTTCATCACTCACGGCAAGTCCGGCCACGTAGCCGTGGTGATTGCCCGCACCGGCGAAGTGGGCGATTCCCGCGGCATGACGGCTTTCATCATCGAGCGCGGCACGCCGGGCTTCGCCGCCGGCCGCAAGGAGGACAAGCTGGGCATGCGGGCCTCCGAAACCACGGAGCTGATTTTCACCGACTGCCGCGTGCCCAAGGAAAACGTAATTGGCCAGGTAGGCGACGGCTTCGTGCAGGCCCTGAAGGTGCTCGACGGCGGCCGCATCAGCATTGCCGCCCTCAGCCTCGGCATCGCCCAGGGCGCCTATGAGGCGGCCCTGCAGTACTCCAAGGAGCGCCAGCAGTTCAACCAGCCCATCAGCAATTTCCAGGGCATCAGCTTCAAGCTGGCCGATATGGCTACCGAGATTGAAGCCGCCAGCCAGCTCACTTACCGCGCCGCCTCCATGAAGGACGCCGGCCTGAACGTGAACCTCGAGTCGGCCATGGCCAAGCTCTACGCTTCGGAAGTGTGTGTGCGGGCCGCCAATGAGGGCGTGCAAATCTTTGGCGGCTACGGCTACACCAAGGACTACCCCGCTGAGAAGTACTACCGCGACTCCAAGCTCTGCACCATTGGCGAGGGCACCAGCGAGATTCAGAAGCTGGTAATTGCCCGGGCCCTGCTGAAGTAGTATCGCTGATTACCGCTGATTTAATAGATGCCGCTGATTTTACGAATTGGCGGCATCTTTTTTAGCCGGCCAGCTTCTGGCCACTAGCTCGTTTTGCAGGGCATCGCCTAGCGCAGGCAGCGAGAAAGTGTAACGCTACCAGAAAAAAAATCAGCGTCATCAGCATAATCAATGAAAATCAGTGATTATCTTTGCGGCCCGATTTACTCGGCTCCTCTGTAGAAAATCTCCTCACTCCTCGATATGATTATCGTTCAAATCAAAGACAACGAATCGGTTGACCGCGCTCTGAAGCGCTTCAAAAAGAAGTTTGAGCGCACCGGCGTTCTGAAAGAGCTGCGTCGTCGCACGTTCTTCCAGAAGCCCAGCGTAACTCAGCGCAAAATGAAGCAGAAGGCTGTTTACAAGCTGGCTACCTACGGCCAGCCGAACGAATAGTCGGCTTCACAGCCTGATTTGTAAGGTTGAAAAACCGGCTGGCCTGCTCCTTTCAGCAAGCCGGCCGGTTTTTTCGCGTCCATACTTTTTGGTGGAAATAAAAAAAACGCTACTTTGGATGCCCGGCCGGACGGTCGGGCATTTTTTGTTGCTGGTATGGAGGCCTTTTTCGATTTTCTGCGATTTGAGCGGCGCTACAGTCCGCACACCGTTATATCGTACCAAACCGACCTGGGGCAATTTTCCGCTTACCTGAAGTCGGCTCACGACCTGGCGGAACCAGCCCAGGCCACCCACCACCTTATCCGGGGCTGGGTGGTGGAGCTGATGGAGCAGGAGCTGGACCCGCGCACCGTAAACCGCAAGGTGGCCTGCCTGCGCTCCTACTATAAGTTTCTGCTGCGGAACGGGCAGATTGCCAGCAACCCCATGCTGCGCATCAAGGCCCCTAAAATGGCCAAGAAGCTGCCCGAGTTTGTGGCCGAGGATGCCCTCAATGGCCTGCTCAACAACTTTGCGTTCACGGAAGACTTTGCCGGGCGGCGCGACCAGCTGGTGCTGGAGCTGCTTTATGGCACGGGAATCCGCTTGTCGGAGCTTATCGGCATCATGCCCGACGACCTCAGCCTGCCCGGCCGCACGGTGCGCGTAACGGGCAAGGGCAACAAGCAGCGCATTGTGCCGCTCAATCCTTCGCTGCTGCTGGTGCTGGAGCGCTACCTGGCCTGCCGGGCCCGGGAGTTTGGGCCGGTAGCCGGCCCGCTGCTACTCACCGATAAGGGCGAGCCCATGTACGAGAAGTTTGTGTACCGCACGGTGAAGCACTACCTGGGCCAGATTACCACCTCGGCCGCCCAGCAGCACCCGCATGCCCTGCGCCACGCCTTTGCCACCCACCTGCTGGGCAAGGGCGCCGACCTGAACTCCATTAAGGAGCTGCTGGGCCATGCCAGCCTGGCGGCCACGCAAGTGTACACGCACTTATCCGTGGAGCGCCTTAAATCCGTATTCGACCAGGCTCATCCGAGAGCTTGACAAGTTACCAGTGAGCAATGAGCAGCAACCGATAAATGGAGAGGCAAACACCTCACAGGTTCCGGTCGGCAACTGTCCGTTTCCCGCTGATTTTTATCCATCCACTTTCTTACCAACCCATCCACACATGAAAGTACAGATGCATTCGGTGCACTTCGACGCCGACAAGAAGCTGCTTGATTTCATTCAGCAACGCCTGAATAAGCTGGAAACCTTTTATAGTAAAGTGACCGAGGGCGAGGTTATCCTGCGCCTCAACAACAAAGACGGCATTGAGAACAAGACCGTGGAGATAAAGCTGCTGGTACCCGGCAGCACCTTGTTCAGCCAGGAAGACGCCGCCTCGTTCGAAGCCGCTGCCGACGCCGCCGCCGACAGCCTACGGCGTCAGATCACCCGGTATAAAGAAAAGACCCTCAGCCACTAAGATTTTGACTGATGGCACATGGCTGTTGGCTAATGGCTTTCGGTTAACGTAATAAATCTAAAACGCCCCGCCTGAGACATCAGGTGGGGCGTTTTCTTTATCAGGCAGCTATCAGCCATCAGCTAAAAGCCATGAGCCAAATAACCTACAAGCCAAACTCGGCAATAATCTGGGGCACGTAGTCGAGCTTTTCCCAGGTGAAGGTCTCGAAGGTTTTTACTTCGCCGTCGTTCATGGTTACCTGCACGGTGCCGGGCTGGCGGCCCATGTGGCCGTAGGCGGCCGTTTGGGCGAAGATGGGGTTCTGCAGGCCCAGGCGCTGCACAATGGCGTAGGGGCGCAGGTCGAACAGCTTGTTTACTTTCTCGGCAATCTGCCCGTCGGTGAGGGGCTGGCCGTTGCTGCCCACGGCCTTGGTGGTGCCGTAGGTGGTTACGAACACGCCCACGGGCTGGGCCACGCCAATGGCGTAGGCTACCTGCACCAGCGCCTGCTCGGCCACGCCGGCCGCTACCAGGTTCTTGGCAATGTGGCGGGCCGCGTAGGCTGCCGAGCGGTCGACCTTGGACGAGTCCTTGCCCGAGAAGGCACCGCCGCCGTGGGCGCCCTTGCCGCCGTAGGTGTCGACGATGATTTTGCGGCCGGTCAGGCCGGAGTCGCCGTGGGGGCCGCCGATGACGAACTTACCGGTGGGATTGATGTGGTAGGTAATCTGGTCGGTGAAGAGCTTTTGCACTTCCTCGCCCAGGCCGGCTACTACGCGGGGAATGAGAATGGTTTTGATGTCGGCCTTAATCCGGTCGAGCATCACCTGCTCCTTGGCGTCGAACTCGTCGTGCTGGGTGCTCACCACGATGGTATCGATGGCCTCGGGGCGGTGGTCGTCGGAGTAGCGGATGGTAACCTGGCTTTTGGCGTCGGGGCGCAGGTAGGTCATCTCCCGGCCTTCTTTGCGGATGGCCGACAGCTCGCGCAGCAGGCGGTGCGACAAGTCCAGGGCCAGGGGCATGTAGTTGGCCGTTTCGTGGCTGGCGTAGCCGAACATCATGCCCTGGTCGCCGGCGCCCTGCTCCTCGGCATTCTGGCGCTCCACGCCCTGGTTGATGTCGGGCGACTGCTCGTGCAGACGGTTCATCACCTCGCAGGTTTCGGCGTTGAACAGGTACTCGGGCTTGTTGTAGCCGATGCGGCGAATGGTGGCACGCACGATGGGCTCGGCATCGACGCGGGCCGAAGACTTGATTTCACCGGCAACGAGGGCGAAGTCAGTCGTGACGAGGGTTTCGCAGGCTACTTTGGAGCTGGGGTCCTGGCGCAGGTACTCGTCGAGGATAGCGTCTGAAATCTGGTCGGCAACTTTATCAGGATGGCCTTCCGAAACCGATTCGGAGGTGAACAGATACGGCATTGAATGCGGAAAAGGGCGAAATACAAAAAACGCAAACCGCCCGCCTGGCCGAAGCCGGCGGGCGGGCGCAGCACAAAACTACGGAAATCAGGCAAAAGCCCGGCAATGCGAAGCATGCCGAACTCAAGAAAGCCCGAATAAGGCGGCATTAAGCCACATAATATCAAATGATAACAGCTTAGAGCGGAAAACCCGGGCTCCGCTGCCGTGGCCGGCCGGAGCGCCGGCATAAAACCTGCCGGGCGCAGACGAGCTGCCTGCCGCGGCCAACCGCTGTTGCAGGCCCTGCGTAAACGAGCCACCGAGGGATATTTTCCATCTCAACTATTATCAATGAAACTATTTATTCAACGCATTACCCGTCAGCTTTTCCTGCTGGCGGGTCTGGGAGCTTTGACTTTGCCTGCCCAGGCCCAGCAAGCACCTTCCCCCTACCAGACCAGCTTTAAAAAAGACGGCCTTATTACCCTGGGGCTGGCCGGCGTCAATACGGCGGGCCTGCTGCTGATACGCGGCAAAACCGGCCTCAGCGAGGCGGAAGTGCTGGCCATCCGCAAAGAGGACGTTAACGGGTTCGACCGGTTTTCGGCCGGCTGGTACGACGAAGATGCCCGTACCGTGAGCGACTACATCTTTGCCGGGTCGCTGGTGGGTACCCCTATTTTTCTGGCACTGAATAAAGGCACCCGGGCGCGGTATGGGCAGCTGGCCGGATTGTACGTGCAGACGGTGGCCTCCACCGGGGCCATTTTCACCATGGCCGCAGGTACAGTGTACCGGCAGCGCCCCCTCACCTACAGCAGCGAGGCCTCCATCACCGAGCGGCGCCGGCAGAACGCGACCAACTCGTTTTTTGCAGGCCATACCGCCACTACGGCCGCCGCAACCTTCTTCGCGGCTAAGGTTTACAACGACTTCTACCCCGACTCCCGGGCCCGCCCGGTGGTGTGGGCCACGGCCGCCGCTATTCCCGCCGCCGTGGGCTACTACCGCCTCAAGGCCGGCAAGCACTTTCTGTCCGACAACCTGCTGGGCTATGCCGTGGGGGCAGCATCGGGCATCCTGGTGCCGCATTTCCACAAAACCAACCGGGGTGGTACGTCACTGGTGCCTATTCAGGGCTTCACACCCAATGGCTACAGCTATGGTGGTCTGCAGCTAACCCATCAGCTATAGCCACCTTTGGAACGAGTTAAAAGTTGAGAGTTAAAAGTTGAAAACGGTTGTGCTTTTTAACTTCTAACTCTCAGCTTTTAACTTATACATCAGCTTTCATCCGCACTCAGGTCGGCTTTCTCGCACACCAGCACCATGAGCCGGCCGCGAAGGTCGGTGGTGGCAAAGAGGTAGACGTGGCCGCCCTCGCGGATGCCGGTGCGGCGGCGGAAGTCGGCCACTGAATCGGGAAAGTTGCGGGTGGTAACGTGGGCGCGGGCTTCGGGGCCCAGGTGGGCCTTGAGGGCGGCGCCATCGGCTTTCTCCACGGCCAGCACCCGGAAGATGCGGCCGGGGAAGTCGGGGCGCAGCGTGTCGGAGGTGTAGAGGTGGCTGTGCTGGTGCAGCTTCAGCAGCTCGAAGGCCGTGCCGATGCTGCGGAAGGCCCCGGCTTTGAGCACGGCCGCGTTGGGCTCGTAGAGAAACTGCTGGGGCTCGGCGTAGCGCGGGGTAGCGCGGGCCTCGCGGGCCCGGTTGAGGCGAAACTCGTGCTGGCTGCCGTCGCGGCGCAGGTTGATGGCGTAGCGCTCGGGGTCTACCGCTGCTTCCTGGCCCAGCTCGTACAGCACCTCCTTGCACTCGTTGTCGACGGCCAGCACCCAGAGGCGGCGCACGTGGCCCAACTCCAGGATGGCCTGCTCAATGTCGAGCATAGGCGAAGTCTTGAGCAGCACCTTATCAGCCTTGTGCAGCAGCAAGGGCAGCATCTTGATTACGTCGGGCTCGCAGTCCTGGAAGCGGAAGGTTTTGCGGGCGGCCGTGTCGCGCCGGGCCGGGTCGAGGTACAGCCAGTCGAAGTGCCCGGGCTCGGCTTTGAGGAAAGCCAGGGCGTCGGCGTGGTGCACGGTCACGTTGGCAATACCCAACTGCTCGAGGTTGTACTTCACTACGGCTGATAGCCGGGCGTCGCGCTCTACATAGTCGACCCGGGCTACGCGCTGCGCGAAGGCGGCTGTGTCGGCCCCGAAGCCGCCGGTGAGGTCGGCCAGGCGCTGCCCGCTTACCAGCGAAGCTTTAAACTCGGCGGTGCGCGTGGAGGAGGCCTGCTCTACGGAAAGGGCCGGTGGGAAAATCAGGTCGGGGTTGTCGGCCCACTCGGGCAGCTTGGTGCGGGCCTTCTGGCGGGCCTGAATCTGGCGCACCAGCTCGGGCACGGGCAGGCCGGGGTGGCGGCGGGCCTGCAGGGCCAGGTGGGCGGGGTCGTCGTGCAAGTGGGCCGCCACGTAACGCCGGGCTGCCTCGGGCAAAGGAAAGTCCATGAACCAGCCTATACGGAAAAACGATGCATTTAGCGCAAATTCCAGCGCAGGGCCAGCAAGGGCTGCCCGGTGGCGGTGCTGCCGAAGCCCACGGCACTGGGTTGCAGGCGGTGCCAGAGTGCTCCCTGGCCTTTGCCGGCGTTGTACGACTGCACAGCCCGCTGCAGGTGCTCGTTGGTGCTGCGGTTGATGAAGACCGTGCTAATCAGGCTGGCGGCAAACACCCCAGCCGCCACCTTCTGAGCATCGCCGAAGTACTGCGGAAACTTGCCGGCGGCAAACACCTGCTGCCCATAGACCGCCACGGCGCCTACGGCCAGAATGCGGTTGGCCAGAAAAAGAGTTTTCTGGCGCTTGTAGTCGCCGAGGTGGTTTAGTGCGTCCTGATTGCCGGCCAGGTAAGGACGCAGCTTCTGCCCGAAAAAACCGGCATTCTGGTAGTTGTCGCCGGTCACGCCGGGCGGCAGAAAGTAGAAGTTGTGCTGGTGCCCGTTGTGCCCCCGCTGGGCATCTTCCGCCGACAAGCGGATGGTGGCCGGGGCCTGCTGCGCAGCCGCGCTTCCGCCCAGGCTAAGGAAAAACAAAAGAGCCGCGGCCTTACGCGTGAGCGGCTGGAAATAATAGGACATCCCACAAAGATAAAGCCCCCGCATCAGCAGCTAAAGGACTGTTATCAAAACATAACTCAGCGGCGAGGCTAACCATAGGCGGGCAACCTTCGTTCAGAATGCGGAGGCATGAGTCAGGCCTTCGTAATCAACTTCCTTTCCATCCTTCTTATGAGCTTATCCGCTTTTTTCCGGCACTCGCTGCTACTTGCCGTGCCGGCTGTACTCGCCTTTAGTGGCTGCTCCAAAAAAGACGAGCCGGCTCCCACGCCTGTGCCCGACCAGGGACGCATCATGTTTGTTAATGCCGCACCCAACGTGAACGTTGCGGCTAAAATGCAGGTCGATGAAGTCGAAAAAGCTTCGCTTACCTATGGGCAAACAACCAACTATCAGACCCTCAATGCCGGCGCGCGTACGCTGAAGGTGGTGGGCGGCACCACAACGCTGGTGACCCAGATGGCTACCATTGAAAAAGATAAGAGCTACTCGTTTTTCGTGTACAACCCGGGCACATCCAACGCCTCGGCGGGTTTGCTGGTGAACGACGACCTGACTGCGCCGGCAACCACACCCGCCCCCGCTAAGGCCAAAGTTCGCCTGGTACACCTGGGGCAGGGATTGGGAACAGTGAACGGGCAAGGCACGGCCGTACCCATTAACCTGAGCGAAGCCCAGACCGTGGGCTATGCCGACCGCATTCCCAACGTGGCGTTTGGTTCGGCTTCCAGCTTCCTGGAAATCAACGCGGGAACGTTCAACCTGGCAATTACCACCGGCGCAGCGCCTACCAACACGTTTCAGTTTAACGTAGGCGACGGCTCGGGCTCGGGTATGGGTACCAAGAACTACGAAGCGGGAAAAATCTACACCATTCTGGTGCGCGGGGCCGAAAGCAACCTCGACAACAGCTTAAAGCCCAAAGCCTACGTGTTGACCCACAATTAAGGCTGGCTTTCCGGAAGCAGCAAGCCCGGGCCAACAGGCCCGGGCTTTTTTGTGCCTGCCCGCGAACAAATTGAGTATCTTTGGGGTTGAAACACGACACAATTAATTAAATCCCATCATGGTGGAAACCACGACGAAAACCTACGTTCCGTACAAAGTAAAGGACATGAGCCTGGCCGAGTGGGGCCGCAAGGAAATCCGTCTCGCCGAGGCCGAGATGCCCGGCCTGATGAGCCTGCGCGCCGAGTACGGCCCGAGCAAGCCGCTGGCGGGCGCTCGCATTGCCGGCTGCCTGCACATGACCATCCAGACCGCCGTGCTCATCGAGACGCTGATTGAGCTGGGCGCCGAGGTGACGTGGTCGTCGTGCAACATCTTCTCGACCCAGGACCACGCCGCCGCGGCCATTGCCGCCGCTGGCATCCCCGTGTATGCCTGGAAAGGCATGAACGAGGAGGAGTTTAACTGGTGCATCGAGCAAACCATCTGGTTTGGCGAGGAGCGCCAGCCCCTGAACATGATTCTCGACGACGGCGGCGACCTCACCAACATGGTGCTCGACCAGTTCCCCGAGCTGGCCGCCGGCATCAAAGGTGTATCGGAAGAAACCACCACCGGCGTGCTGCGCCTCTACGAGCGGGTGAAGCAGGGCACGCTGCCCTTCCCCGCCATCAACGTTAACGACTCGGTAACGAAGTCGAAGTTCGACAATAAGTATGGCTGCAAAGAGTCGGCGGTGGATGCTATTCGCCGGGCTACCGACGTGATGATGGCTGGTAAAGTTGCGGTAGTAGCCGGCTACGGCGACGTAGGAAAAGGCACTGCCGCCTCGCTGCGCGGCGCCGGCGCCCGCGTTATCGTAACCGAGATTGACCCCATCTGCGCCCTGCAGGCGGCCATGGACGGCTACGAGGTGAAGCGCATGGAAAATGCCATTCCGCGTGCCGACATCGTCATCACCACCACCGGCAACTGCGACATCGTGCGCGAAGAGCATTTCCGCGCCCTGCGCGACAAAGCCATTGTCTGCAACATCGGCCACTTCGACGATGAAATCGACATGGCCTGGCTAAACAAAAACTACGGGCACACCAAGGACACGGTGAAGCCCCAGGTTGACCTGTACAACATCGACGGCAAAGAGGTAATCATCCTCGCTGAAGGCCGCCTCGTGAACCTGGGCTGCGCCACCGGCCACCCCTCGTTCGTGATGTCGAACTCGTTCACCAACCAGACCCTGGCCCAGCTGGAGCTGTGGATGAACGCCGACAAGTACGAAAACCAGGTGTACACCTTGCCCAAGCACCTCGACGAGAAGGTGGCCCGCCTGCACCTCGCCAAAATCGGCGTGGAGCTCGACGAGCTGTCGCCCAAGCAGGCCGACTACATCAAAGTGCCGGTGGAAGGTCCGTTCAAGTCGGACCTGTACCGCTACTAGGAGCACGGATTAGCGCGGATTTTAGCGGATTTCACGGATTTTGTGCACGGCGCGAACGTGAAAGCGTAAGCTTCCTAAAAAAGGCCACCTGATTGGGTGGCCTTTTTTTGTGGGGCTGGCTGCAGTCTATGAGTAGCCATGACTGCGGGCTGATGGCAAAGCAAACTACCGTTTCGGCTGTGCGGGGCGAGAGGGGGCTTTGAGGGGCGGCTTCACTTTGGCAGGTAGCTGGAATTGCTTTACGTACTGGTTTTTCGGGAATCGCCGTAGGGTTTCAGCGTAGTAGAACCGGTACAGTTCACGGTCATTGAGGTGGTAGAAGCTTTCCGTCAGGTAGCTGAGTAGCTCCTCGAACAAAGGGGTATGCTCGTATTCTTGCGGATTGGCAGCGGCCATAAACTGCGCCATGTTGCGAATGGCGGCGGGCCAATTGCCCAAGTCCAGGTGGAGGGTTGCCATCTTCCAGTAGGCGTCTGCAAACCAGGCGTCGACCGTCAGCACGGAGTCGGCTGCCGGTCCGGCCTGGTTGAGCTGCGTCATCAATCGCGCGTAGAGTGGATAAGCGCGTTCCCTGTCCCCGGCCCGGTACAGGGAACGCGCCAGCTGGTACACCACAAAGGGGTTGTTGGGCTCGGTGCGGGCAGCTTCTTTCAGGAGGTTGACGGCCTCGGAATACTGGCCCGCGTCGTAGGCCTCCTCCGAAGCAATGATTCTCATGCCGAACCGTACCGAGCGCACCAGGGGCTTACTCTGTTCATAGCCGATAATCTGGCCGGCCGCCACGGCATTGCCCACCCGTAGCGTAGTGTCAAAATCAACGTGTACTACGTTGAACGTGTTGTACCCCGGGGGGACCACTTTGTAGTCGCCGTAGCGCTGGTAGCGCGTCTGAGCCAGACCGTTCCCCGCTAACAACAGGTTGCTTAACAGAACCAGCAGGGAAAAATAATGGCACATAACAGAACGGAGCAGGCGACGCATAATATTACTACAACTCTGCCTACTTGGGTTAAACCTCAGCCAGCGCTGCCCGCACGGCCGGAGCCACCTCTGTGCCCAGCAACTCCACGGAGCGCAGCACGCTCTCGTGGGAAATACCCTCAATAACCAGCTGGGCCAGAAAGCGGGTGTTTTTGAACAGCTTTTTATGGTACAGCAGCTTGTCGATAATATCCTGGGGGCTGCCCACCAGCAGCGGGCCCTGGGGGCCGCAGAGGTAATCGAAGTGGCGGCGGTCCATGGGCGACCAGCCCCGCTCGCGGCCGACGCGGTTCATGAGCTGGGAGTAGGGCGGGAAAAACTCGTCGCGGGCCAGCTGGGCGGTTTCGGCCAGGTGGAGGTGGCAGTTGATGGCCAATTGCAGCCCGGCTACGTTGTGGCCAGCGCTTTGGGCGGCCTCGCGGTATAGCTCCGTGAATGGTACATACTGGGCCGGCGCGCCACCCAGGATGGCAATGGTAAGCGGCAGCCCCAGCTTGCCGGCCCGCACCACCGAGGCCGGCGTGCCGCCCACACCAATCCAGATGGGCAGCTTTTCCTGTAGCGGCCGTGGGTACACACCCTTTTCGCTGAAGGAAGGCCGGTGCTTGCCCTGCCAGCTCAGCACCTCGCTTTCGTTTATTTTAAGCAGCAGCTGCAGCTTTTCCGCGAACAGGGCGTCGTAGTCCTGCAGGTCGTGGCCGAAGAGCGGGAACGACTCGATAAAGGAGCCGCGCCCGGCCAGAATCTCGGCCCGGCCGCCGGAAATCAAATCCACGGTGGCGAAGTTCTGGAAGGTGCGCACCGGGTCGGCGGAGCTGAGCACGGTGACGGCGCTGGACAGGCGGATGTTCTTCGTAACAGCGGCCACGGCGGCCAGAATGACCTCGGGGGCGGAGATGATGAAGTCGGGGCGGTGGTGCTCGCCGAGGGCTAGCACGTCGAGGCCGGTTTCATCGGCCAGCCGGGCCAGGGCCAGCAGCTCCTGCATGCGCTGGGCCGCGGCCTGGTCGTGGCCGGCTACGTGGGCGGGCGCTACTTCACCGAATGAGCTGATTCCGATTTGCATGGGAAACGGGTTAAAAAATTAAAGGCGGGAAACCTGACCGGAGTTAAATAGTTTTTTGCCCGGTGCAACCGCCTGCTTTGGCCTGCTCCATTCTCCGTTCTTGTTCTATACTGCCCAAGTAGCTTTGTTGATGCGCAAAATCTATTTCCTAAGCCTGCTGGCCACCGCTGGCCCTGCACTTGCCCAAGCTCCGCCAGCGCCAGCCGGCAGCCTGGCCCCGCTTACCGTCGAGAAAATCATGCGCGACCCGGCGCAGTGGCTGGGCACCTCGCCCTCGAACGTGTACTGGGGTGAAGATGGGCGCCGGATTTTCTTCAGCTGGAACCCCAGCAGGGAGCGGCGCGACTCGCTGTACCAGGTGGCGCCCACGGGCACGGCAGTCCCGCAAAAGGTAAGCCTGCCGGAGCAGCGCCGGCTGCCGGCCAGCGGCGGGGAATATGACGAAGCCTACACCCGCAAGGTGTATGAGCGCGACGGCGACATTTACCTGGTAGACTTGAAAAGCGGGAAAATCCGGCGCGTGACCAATACCAGTGAGCGGGAAACCAGCCCGGCGTTTGCCCTGCAGGATAAGCTGGTGAGCTACGTGCGCGCCCAGAACCTGTATACCTGGGACCCCGCCACCGGCGAAACCACCCAGCGCACCGACTTCCGCAAAGGCAGCAAGCCACCCGGCCCCGTGCCCACCGACAAGGCCGAGCGCTACCTGCGGGCCCAGCAGCTGGCCCTGTTCGACGTGGTGCGGCTGCGGGAGCAAGACCGGCAGGCGCGGGAGCGGCAGCAGAAAGCCCTGGCCCGGCTGCAGCCCAAAGGCATTTACCTGGGCACCCAGGCCGTAACCAACCTGCAGCTGAGCCCCGACGGCCGCTACGTAACCTACACGCTGCTGCAGGAGCCGGCCACGACCAAGGTGGCGCTGGTGCCCAGCTTCGTCACGGTCTCCGGCTTTACTGAGGACATATCAACCCGCACCAAGGTGGGCGCAAGCCAGACGGCCTACGAGCTTGGTATCTACGATATTGCCCGCGACACCACCTTCGTGCTGGGCTACAAGGAGCTGAAGGGCCTCGACGAGCTGCCGGCTTACCGCAAGGAGTATCAGCTGCCCGCCAAAGCTCCCATGCCAGCCGACTCGGCCAAGGCATCGGCTGATAAAAAGACGAAGCCCGCCACCGGGCAGCGCCGCGTGCAGCCCTTTGGCCCGTACTGGTCGACCGACGGGCAGCGGGCCTTCCTGGTGATGCGCGCGGCTGATAACAAGGACCGCTGGATTGTAGCTCTGGACCCGGCCACCCAGAAAATCAGCCTGCTCGACCGGCAGCACGACGACGCCTGGATTAGCGGGCCAGGCATCGGCAACGGGCCGGGCAACGTGGGCTGGCTGCCTGATAATCGCCGGGTGTGGTTTCAGAGCGAGGAAACCGGCTACAGCCACCTCTACACCGTGGACGTGACCAACGGCCAGAAACAGGCGCTGACCAGCGGCAAGTTCGAGATTCAGCGGGCCCAGCTCAGCCGCGACCGCAAGACCTGGTACATCTCGGCCAACGCCACCCACCCCGGTGAGCAGCACTTCTACCACCTGCCCCTGAACGGCGGCGCCCTCCGGCAAATCACCACCCGGCCCGGCGCGCACGAAGTGGAAGTGTCGCCCGACGGCCGCACGCTGGCTGTGCGCTACAGCTACGCCAACAAGCCCTGGGAGCTGTACGTGATGGACAACAAGCCCGGCGCCAAGATGCGGCAGCTGACCCACAGCACCACCCCCGAGTTTGAAAGCTACCCCTGGCGCGAACCCGAAATCATTACCATCAAGGCCCGCGACGGGGCCGACGTATACGCCCGCCTCTACCGCCCGGCTGCTGCCGCGGCGCAGGGCCCCGCAGTGGTGTTCGTTCACGGCGCGGGCTACCTGCAAAATGCCCACAAGTGGTGGAGCTCCTACTTCCGCGAGTACATGTTCCACAACCTGCTGGTGGATAAAGGCTACACCGTGCTCGACATCGACTACCGCGGCTCGGCCGGCTACGGGCGCGAGGTGCGCACGGGCATCTACCGCTACATGGGCGGCAAGGACCTCACCGACCAGGTCGACGGCGCCAAAATGTTGACCGAGAAGTACGGCGTCAGTCCGCAGCGCATTGGCATCTACGGCGGCTCCTACGGCGGCTTTATCACGCTCATGGCCATGTTCACGCAGCCCGAGGTGTTCCGGGCCGGGGCCGCGCTCCGCTCCGTGACCGACTGGGCCCACTACAACCACGGCTATACCGACAACATCCTCAATGAGCCCTACAACGACTCCATTGCCTACGCCCGCTCGTCGCCCATCAACTTCGCCAGCGGCCTGAAAGGAGCCCTGCTCATGTGCCACGGCATGGTGGATACCAACGTGCACTTCCAGGACATCGTGCGCCTTTCCCAGCGCCTCATCGAGCTGAAAAAAGAAAACTGGGAGCTGGCCGTGTATCCCGTAGAAGACCACGCCTTCGTGGAGCCTTCTTCCTGGACGGATGAATACAAGCGCATTCTGAAACTGTTTGAGACCAACCTGCAGCCGCCGGCGGGGGGGAGGGGCTCCGGGGGGCAGTGATTATCTATCCGGCGCCGAAAACCTCACCCCTGGCCCTCTCTCCAAAAGAGAGGGGGAGCCTGTTTCGACGGCTCTTTTTAGTTAGTTAAAAGTTAAAAGTGAAGAGTTAAAAGGTTGTTCTGCCTTTTAACTCTTCACTTTTAACTTTTAACTCGGCATCCGCTCCCCTCTCCACCGGAGACGGGCCGGGGGTGAGGTGACGAGGCCAGCCTACTTCACCACCGGCGTCACGCCCATATTAGCGAAGCAGAAGCTCCACACGTCGGCCCATTCCTCAATCTGCAGCTTGGTGCTTTTGCCGGCGCCGTGGCCGGCGTTCACGTCGATGCGAATGAGCTGGGGGCGGGGGCCGGTGTTGGCGGCCTGCAGGGCAGCGGCGAACTTGAAGGAGTGGGCCGGCACCACCCGGTCGTCGTGGTCGGCTGTGGTTATCATGGTGGCCGGGTAGGCGGCGGGGCGCAGGTTGTGCAGGGGTGAGAACTTATACAGGTTTTCAAACTGCTCCTGGTTGTCGGAGGTGCCGTACTCGGGGGCCCAGTTCCAGCCGATGGTGAAGGCGTGGTAGCGTAGCATGTCGAGTACGCCCACGGCGGGCAGGGCCACCTGGCAGAGGTCGGGGCGCTGCGTCATGGTGGCGCCCACGAGCAGACCGCCGTTGGAGCCGCCGGCAATGGCCAGGTGCCCGGCGTCGGTGTAGTTGTGCGTTTTCAGGTATTCGGCGGCGGCGATGAAGTCGTCGAACACGTTCTGCTTGTGGGGCGTCATGCCGGCTTTGTGCCAGGCCTCGCCGTACTCGCCGCCCCCGCGCAGGTTGGGCACGGCCAGGATGCCGCCGCTTTCCAGCCACAGCATGCGCGCCACCGAGAAGCCTGGCGTCAGGCTCACGTTGAAGCCGCCGTAGGCGTAGAGGTAGGTGGGGTTTTTGCCGTCCAGCTTCAGCCCTTTTTTGTGGACAATGAACATCGGCACTTTCGTGCCGTCCTTGGACTTATAGAACACCTGCGTGGTTTCGTAGTCGGCCGGGTTTACATCCACTTTCGGGGCCCTAAACACCGTGCTGGTGTTGGTGCCGATGTCGTACTTGTAGATGGTGGTGGGGTAGGTGAACGACGTAAACGCATAGTACGTAGCCTTGTCGGCGCGGCGCCCGCCGAAGCCGCTGGCCGTACCAATGGCGGGCAGGCTCACGTCGTGCAGAAACTTGCCCTGCTCGGTGTACACCTTCACCTGGGAGCTGGCGTCGTGCAGGTAGTTGGCAATGAGGTGGCCGCCCACCTGGCTGATGCCTTCGAGCTTGTTGGCGGTTTCGGGCAGCACTTCGGTCCAGTTGGCTTCCTGCGGCTTTTTCGGGTCAATGCGGACCAAGCGATAGTTGGGTGCTTTGTAGTTGGTGTACACCAGCACGGCGTCGCCCACGCTGCCAATCACGCTGTTGTCGTGCTCGTAGGAGCTTACCAGGGTGGTCCACTTGCCGGCCTGTTTGGCGTCGCGCAGGTCGCGCACCAGCAGGCGGTTGCCGTCCGACTTGCCATCGGTGAGGTAGAGGCTCAGGAACCGCTCATCTTCGGTGGCCGCGGCAATGCGGAAGCCCAGGGCCATTTTGGGGTCTTCGTATACCAGCTTATCGGCGCTCTGGGGCGTGTTCAGCTGGTGGTAGTACACCTTGTGGTACTCGTTTTTGCCAGCCAGGCTGTTCTCGCCGGCTTTGGGTGTGTCGTAGCGGCTGTAGTAGAAGCCGTTCTTCACCCAGGAAAGACCGGAAACCTTCACCCAGCTCAGCTCCTCGGGCAAGTCCTGGCCGGTTTTCAAATCCAGAATTTTCACCCGCTGCCAGTCGGAGCCGCCCCCGCTCAGGGAGTAAGCCAGGTAGCGGTGGTCGGCGCTGAACTCCAGGGCGGCCAGGGCGGTGGTGCCCTCAGCCGAAAAGGTGTTGGGGTCGAGCAGCACCTGGGCTTCGGCTTTCCCCCGTTGAATGTACACCACGGGCTGGTTCTGCAGGCCGTCGTTGCGGCTGTACACCAGGGCCTCGCCCACCTGTTCGGGTATGCCGTACCGCTCGTAGTTCCACATGGTGGTGAGCCGCTGCCGGATTTTGTCGCGGAAGGGAATCTGGCTCAGGTAGCCAAAGCTGACTTCGTTCTGGGCCGTCACCCACTGCTTGGTTTCGGGCGAGTCCAGCTCTTCGAGCCAGCGGTAAGGGTCGGGCACCCGGGTGCCGAAGTAGGTGTCGACGTGGTCGGATTGACGGGAAGCAGGGTAGTTCACGGGCAGGGGAAGTAAGGCGGCTGCCGGCACGGGGCGGCTGGGCGCTTCGTTTTCGGCGGTAGTAATCTCCGTTACGGCAGCTTTGGCCGGCAGGGTATTGCGGGGCGGCGACGACGTGGCCCGGCAGGCCGCAATGGCCAAAAGAAGCGCAGGAAGCAGCTGGGCGTTTTTCATAGCAGCGGTAACGCGGAATTTCATTCCGCGCACTGGAACAGATTCGTCAGCAAAACTCAACTTCGCATTACACCTATTCGGGCAGGTTACTGCTGCCTTCTTCCCCTTGTTCCTTCACCGCCGCGGCCACCAGCTCGGGCAGCTGGGCCCGCAGCCAGCGCAGCTCCTCGTCCATGCGCTGGCTTACGAGGCGCTCTACTTCCAGGCGCTGGGCGGGGGTAAGGTGGTCGGGTAGGGGAGCGGGCGTCGCAGGCCGGTCTTCGCTGGCAGCCAATACCAGGGCCTCGGCGCGCTTCACGCGGGCGGCAGAGTCGGTAATGGCGGCGTTGGCCTGCTCGGCGGCGGTTTTGGCGGCGGCCGCGGCGTGGGTGGCCGTCAGGGTTTCGCGGCGCTGCTGCCGGCGCCACTGCCCCAGCGTCACGCGCAGCATCACGTACAGCACCAGGCTGAGAATGCCCAGAATCAGGGCCAGGGGCGCGGCAAAGCGGTTGAGCAGGCTCTCGGTGGTTTCTGGATTCTGGTTGCGGGCTGCTGGTTGAGCGGCGTCCCTGGCAGCGGCGGCCTGGGCTTCGGCTGCTTCGGCGGGCCCGGGGGCAGCAAAGCCGGTGCCGGCCGTGGTATCGGGCGCTTCGGGCGTCATGGCTGCGGCTACGTCGCCCAGTGGGGTGCCGCTCACAGCGTAGTCGGTGAGGGCCTTTTGCAGGGCAGCCAGCCGCTGCAGGCGGGCCGGGTCGCGGCGCCGGGCCGGTGAGCTTTGCAGCTTCTTAATGATGGCCTGTGTCAGGGCCTGCAAGCGGGCCGGGTTGTCTTTCTTGCCCTGGTAGATGTTGCTTTTCTCCTCAATGGGCGCGTACAGCAGGCTATACACCCGCAGGCTATCGGGCCGGATGCTGGCCGCGAGGGCCGACAAATCCGCGCCGCTGCACTGCACCGTGCTTTTGAGGTTAGGCCGGCCCGCGTCGTCGTACACGAAGCGCACCGTGGCGCACCAGATTTGCACCTTGGACTCTTCCAGCGAAGGCTGGCCCAGGGGCGTCTGGGCAGTGGTAGCGGGGCCGGACAGGAGCAGGACGCAAGCCAGCACCCCGGCCAGCAGAAATCGAAAATTCATGGGCAGCGCAATTTTAGCCGGAAAGTACGCCAGGAAGTGCGTAGTGCAGAATTCCGCGGTTGTGCTTTGTCGGCTAAGCAGTGCAGCAGATAGAGCACCCAGCCCCTGTCATTGCTTAGCTGTAGTCAATCTCCGTATTATCCCCAATATTCAGCGAGTGGTTCATGCCCCGGAACGAGGCATCCGAGCCCACGATACAGTCGTGCATCACGGCCGAGCGCAGCTCGGAGTAGGAGCCGATGATGGAGTCGCTGAGAATGGTGTTCTGGATAATGGTTTTGTCGCCGATGGCTACGTTGGGGCCGATGATGGAGTGAGAGATGCGGCAGCCGCGCCCAATGCTTACGGGCGGAATAATCACCGCGTCCGGAAACTCGGGGTACTCGCGGCGGTCCAGAAACTCGGGTTGGTTGAGCAGGCGGGCGTTGGCTTCGAGCAGCGACTCCTTGCGGCCGCAGTCAAACCAGTTGTCGACGGGGCAGGTGGTCATGGCCTCGCCTTCCTCGATGAGGCGCATCAGCGCGTCGGTGAGCTGAAACTCGTCGTGGGTGCGCTGCTCGGTGGCCATGAGCCACTCCAGGGCCTGGGCCAGCTTCTCGGGGAAAGCCAGCTTGTACAAGCCCACCATGGCGTAGTTCGACTTAGGAATCTTGGGCTTCTCCACCACCTTGCTCACCCGTCCGTGCTGGGTTTCGACGATGCCGAACAGGGTGGGGTTCTTCACCTCCTTCACGGCCAGCACCGAGCCGGGCGTATTCAGCAGCTCGGCCAGGTCTACGTCCACGATGGTGTCGCCGAGCATGATGAGCACGCCCTCGGGGTCGTGGCGAAACTGTTCGCGGGCCAGCCACAGGGCGTGGCCCAGCCCCTCGCGGGGCTCCTGCAGCACGAAGGTGGCCTGCAGGTCGGGGTACTGTTTGCGCACGTAGTCCACGATTTTGTCGCCCAGGTAGCCCACAATAAACACGAAGTCGGTGAGCCCGGCGGCGCGCATGCGGTCGATGATGTGGCCCAGGATGGTGTTGCCAGCCACCGGCACCAGGCTTTTGGGCTGGGTGTGGGTGTGCGGGCGGAGGCGCGACCCGATGCCGGCCACAGGAATAACAGCTTTCACTTCTTACGCTTCGCTTAATGAGGAATGAAGAATGAGAAGGACGAATAATCCTGCTCCATCCTTCGGTCTGCTAATTACGGCTTTTTAGGCTTCTCACAACTGACGAGGCGCATCTGCGTACCTTTCGCCGGGTGCGCAGCCTAACCGCTTACCCTGGATAAGGTTGGGCTCCCGTTCCTGATTCTTCATTCCCATTTTCCACATTCACCCAATGAAACGCCTTCTCTTTTACTTCGCCTGCCTGCTGCTGCTGCTCACCCAGTCGTCCTGCGGCTACAACGGCATGGTCGAGCGCGACCAGAAAGTTAAACAGTCCTGGGGCATGGTGCAGAGCCAGTATCAGCGCCGCGCCGACCTCATTCCCAACCTGGTGCGCACCGTGCAAGGTGCTGCCAAGCAGGAGCAGACCACCCTCACCAGCGTAATGGAAGCCCGGGCCAAAGCCACCAGCGTGCAGCTCTCGGCCGACCAGCTCACGCCCGAAAACCTGCAGCGCTTCCAGCAGGCCCAGAGCCAGCTGTCGGCAGGGCTGGGCCGCCTGCTGGCCGTGTCGGAAAATTACCCCGAGCTGAAAACCAACGCCAACTTCCAGGAGCTGCAGGCTCAGCTCGAAGGCACCGAAAACCGCATTACCGTGGCCCGCGACAACTTCAACGCTTCGGTGAACGACTACAACACCTTTACCCGGCGCTTCCCCAACAACCTGTTTGCCGGCATGTTCGGCTTCCAGCCCAAAGGCTACTTCGAAGCCGAAGCCGGCTCCAACAAGGCCCCCACGGTACAGTTTTAGTTGAGTTATGAGTTATGAGTTATGAATTATAAGGTCCGGCAGGGCAGCGCCTTGCTCCTTGTAGTTCATAACTCATCGAATGAGAATGGTCTGAGCCATAACTCATAACTCATAACTCATAATTCATAACTCGCATGACTTCCCCCCTTACTCCCGCCCAGGACGCCGCGCTGGTGGCGGCCATTCAGCAGGCCGAGGTTACCACTTCGGGTGAAATCCGGGTGCACCTGGAGGATACCTGCCCCACGCCCGAGCCCCTGGACCGCGCCGCCCAGGTGTTTGCCGAGCTTGGCATGCACAAAACGGCCCAGCGCAACGGCGTGTTGTTTTACCTGGCCTGGCAGAGCCGGCAGTTTGCCGTGATTGGCGATGCGGCCATCAATGCCGCCGTGCCCGACGACTTCTGGGAAGCCACCAAGGAGGCGGTGCTGGCCCAGTTCCGGCGCGAGAACTACGTGGCCGGCCTGGAAAAAGGCATTAAGCTGGTGGGCGAGCAGCTGCAGCGCTACTTCCCCTACGACAAGGCCACCGACCAGAACGAGCTCGACGACGCCATTTCTTTTGGCACCCCAACGCCACCGGTAAGCCCATGAGTACGCACGTGCTAATGTTCGGCCCCGCGCAGCCAGGTGCCCCGTCCCGACACCTTTCTCCTGCCTGGCGCAGCGTGCTCCTGCTGCTGCTCTGGCTGCCAGCGCTGCTGGCCCAGGGCCAGAACGTGCCGCCACGTCCCAGCCCGCCGCGCCTGGTAAACGACCTGGCCGGCCTGATGCAGGCGGGGGAGGCCGATGCGCTGGAGCGCAAGCTGGTGGCGTATAACGACAGCACATCCTCACAAATCGCCGTGGTGACGGTGCCCAGCATGGGCGGCGACGAAATTGCCAGCTACGCCCAGCGCCTTTACCAAAGCTGGGGCATTGGGCAGGCCGGCAAGAACAACGGCATCCTGGTGCTGGTGGCCAAAGAGGAGCGCACGGCCCGTATTCAAACCGGCTACGGCCTGGAAGGAGCCGTGCCCGACGCCATTGCCAAGCGCATCATCAGCAATACGCTGGTGCCGGCTTTCCAGCAGGGGCAGTACTACGGGGGCCTGGACCGCGCCACCGACCAGCTCATTGCCCTGGCCAAAGGCGAGTACAAGGTAGACCCCAAAGATGTAGTAGGTGGCCGCAGCCGCGCCAGCCGCGACAGCAGCGGCTCGGGCTGGACGTTCTGGCTCATTATTGGCGTGCTGGTGCTGTTCTTCATTCTGCGCAACCGGGGTGGGGGCGGCGGCGGACGCCGCAACCGGGGCTTTGGCGGCGGCTTTATGCCGCCCATCATCTTCGGCGACTTCGCCGGCGGCCGCGGCACCTTCGGTGGCGGGGGCGGCTTCGGTGGCGGATTTGGTGGGGGCGGTGGTGGCTTCGGCGGCTTTGGCGGCGGCAGCAGCGGCGGTGGCGGCGCCAGCGGCAACTGGTAGGCCATACTCCGTAACAAGGAATAACCCCGGGGCATAGCACCGGGGTTTTTTCTGCCTTATCCGGTGGCAAGCAGGGAGAAGCAGAATCGGCATGCCTGAGTCCGCCCACTGGAAAGGCGGTTAGCTATTAACATTGTTGTAACACTGTGCCCGCTGACGGGCAGGCCTATAAAGTGCCTGCCCAATATGCCCGCATTATCTTGTTGATGAATCAAGTCAGATTACTTGTTGTCTTGCTGCTCCTGTTGGCTACCCGGGCCTATGGACAGGCGGCCGACTCTGTCGCAGCCGCACCAAAGAAATGGTTTGAGACCTTTGCCATCAGGGGCTATGTGCAGGCACGCTACAACCGCCTGCTCGAAACCAACCCCGACCTGGCCTGCGAGCAGTGCGACCGGTCCTGGGGACGGGACGGGGGCGTGTCGCTGCGCCGGGTGCGCATCATCTTGTTTGGTCAGCTGCATGAGCGGCTTTACTTCTACATTCAGCCCGACTTTGCCAGTACAGTAAACGGCAGTGCTTCACTGCATGTGGGCCAGCTGCGCGATGCGTATTTCGATGTGGGGCTCGATAAAGCCAGCACCTTCCGGGTGCGCCTGGGGCAGAGCAAGATTCCCTACGGCTTCGAAAACATGCAGTCGAGCCAGAACCGCCTGCCCCTGGACCGTAACGATGCTTTGAATAGTGCCTTATCCAATGAGCGTGACCTGGGGGCCTTTTTGTACTGGGCACCGCTGCGCGTGCGCAAACGCTTTTCTTATCTGGTCAGAGAAGGCCTGAAAGGCTCCGGTGACTATGGCGTGCTGGGCGTGGGTGTATTTAATGGGCAGACGGCCAACCGCCCCGAGCTTAACAACCAGCAGCACGTAGTGGCGCGCTTCAGCTACCCGCTGGTGCTGGGCAGGCAGATTATCGAGCCCGGCGTGCAGGCTTACTCCGGCAACTACGTCATGGCCACCGACCAGCTTAGCACCGGCGTAAAGCACAGCCCCGACCGCAGCTACCTCGACCAGCGCGCCGCGGCCACCTTTGTGCTGTACCCTCAGCCTTTCGGCATTCAGACCGAGTACAACATCGGCCGCGGGCCGGAGTTTAACCCCCGCACCAACACCATAGAAACCCAGCGCCTGCACGGCGGCTACGTGCTGCTCAACTACCGCCTGCGCTTCGGCCCGCAGCAGCTCTACCCCTTTCTGCGCGTCCACTACTACGAAGGCGGCAAAAAGCACGAGCGCGACGCCCGCAGCTACTCCGTACGCGAGGCCGAGCTGGGCGCCGAGTGGCAGCCCTTCACCGCCTTCGAGCTGGTGGCCATGTACACCTTGACGTCGCGCCGCTTCGAGGACTTTCAAAAGCCCGACAACCAGCAGCAGGGCGGGCTGCTGCGGCTGCAGGCGCAGCTTAACTTTTAGGGGTGATTTTGGTGAATTAGGTGAGGAGGTGTTAAGGTGAGGTGGTGATGGGGTGAGAAGGTGCAAAGGAAAGAAGAACGTCATGCTGAGCGGAGCCGAAGGCGAAGTCGAAGCATCTTTACCACGAGAGTAAACCCTTTTGATTGAAATTACTGCTGCGGGCAAGATGATTCGACTCCGCTGCGCTCCGCTCAGCATGACGTTCTTTTTTACCTCCTCACCTCCTCACCTCCTCACCTCCTCACCTCCTCACCTCCTCACCAAACTCATTTCCCAAACTGCCGCAGCTGGTAGGTGAAGCTGAGCAGGAAGTACTGGCGCAGCACCTGGCTGCGCACGTCTTCCACGTACACGTCGGTGGCGTTGCGGGTCACGCTGCGGTTCTGGTTGAGCAGGTCGTAGGCCTGCAGCTTGATTTCACCCTGCTTGTTGGCAAACAGCTGGTAGGCCAGGGCGGCATTCCAGAGCAGTACGCGCTGGTTGTAGCCGGCGGCGCGGCCGGTGTTGTTGGTGTACCATGCGTCGGTGGTGAGCACCCAGCGGCCGGGCAGCTGAACCAGGGCGTCGGCCGTGACCGTCTGGGTGAAGTAGGCCGTGTTCTGGGCGGGCAGCAGGGAGTAGCGCGCGTTTTCGTAGGTGAGGTTGGCGCTCAGGCCCAGCTCCAGGTGCTCGTTGTAGCTGGAGTTGGCGCTCAGGGTCTGGCCCAGGCTCCAGGTGCGGGCCTCGTTTTGCTGCTCATTCACGAAGCTCAGGGCCCGGGTATAGTTGCCGTTGGTGCTGGCGTTGAGGTTGAGCTTGCGGGCTGCGAAGCGCTGGCCCAGGCTCAGAAAGCCGGTGAGGCTGTGGTAGCCGTCGGCATTGGTGGGGCGCACGGTCTGCACGCCGCTGGGGCTGAAGGTGGTGCTGGACGTGATGCGGTTCTGCACCTGGCTGCCCAGCAGCAGGGCAAACAGGCTGCGGTTGGTGGCGGCGTTGAACTGGCTGTAGGTCACGTTAAGCTGGTGGGCATATTCAGGCCGCAGCTCGGGGTTGCCGAGGCGAATGCTGAACGGGTTGGAGTTGTCGGGCACGGGCTGCAGCTGGCTGCCGCTGGGCGCGTTGAGGCGGGTGCGGTAGTTGAGGCGCAGCTGCCGGCTGCCGGCCCCGGTGTAGCTGAAGCTGGCCGTGGGCAGCAGGGCCTGGAAGCGGCGGCTTAGGCCTTCGTCGGTGCTCTGGTTTTCTGCCCGCAGCTGCGCCTGCTGGGCGTCGAGGCCCAGGGAGTAGGAGTAGCGCAGGCGGCGCGTTTGCAGGGTGAGGCCGCCGCGCTGGGATTGGTAGCGGCTGCCAAAGTCGTTGCTAAGTGCCAGGTTAGGCTGGTCATAGCGGCCAGAAGCTTCGTTGAAGTCGGCCGCCGTGCGGGTGGCCACATTGCGCGTGTCGGTGAGGGCGGCGTGTACCTCCAGCTTCTTGCGCAGCGACAGCGGCTCGGTGTAGGAGAAGTTGAGCACGTGGGTCTGTGCCGGCGTGAGCTGGTCGAAGCGCTGGTTGAGCACCTGCGCAGGGAGGGGCGAGCCGTCGCGGTCGAAGAAGGTGTTGCGGCCCTGGTTGAGCGCCTCGCCGCGCTGGTCGGTCAGGCTGGAGCTGAGGTTGGTGGAGAAGGTGCGCCCTTCGCGGCGAAACTTGCGCATGAGCAGCAGGTTGCCGCCCCCGCGGTAGCTGCTGGCATCGGCCTCGTAGCGGTTGCTGCCCTGGTTGAGCAGCCGGCTGCCGGCGGCGGTTTGCTGGCTGGTTTCCAGCCGCTGCCCGCTGGCCTGGGTGCTCAGGTAAGGCGTGAAGCGCAGGCTGGTGAGCGAGTCCAGCTTGTAGTCGAGGCGGAAGTTGAAGCGCAGGCTGCTGCTGCGGGTGCGGTCGTAGCTGTGGCGGTCGGTTACCGGAGCCGCTTCGGCCAAGCCGCTGAGGTTCTGGCGGCGCAGCTGCTCGTCGGTAGTGACCCGGGCCCGGGTACCCAGCAGGCTGCCGGCCACTTCGGCCCGCTTGCCCCAGGCGTCGCGGTAGTTGAAGCCGGCCGAGGCCGACTCCGTAATGCTGGCCGCCGTGGGGCTGGCAACGCCGCCCAGGTTGCGGCGCTGCCCGCCCGGCGTCACCAGCACCGGTGTGCTGCCACCCTGGCCGCCGCGGCCTTCGGGGCCGCCCAGCCCGGCGCCGTCGCCAGTAGGCGTAGGGTCGTCGCCAAAGCCCTGCTGGTTTACGTTGTCGGCCTGGCCGAGCAAAGAAATCTGGCGGCCGTTATTAAAGCGGTTGAGGCCCAGGCGGGCCTGGTAGCGGCCATCGGTGCCGGCGCCCACGCTTTCGGTGCCGAAGTAGCCCTTGCGCTTGTCGCGTCGCGTCACCAGGTTGATGGTGCGCGACCGGTCGCCGTTGTCCATACCCGAAAACGCGGCCTGGTCGCTCTGCTGGTCGTAGAGCTGCACGTTGTCGATGATGTTAGCCGGCAGGTTGCGGGTGGCCATGCGCGGGTCGTCACCAAAAAACGGCTTGCCATCCACCAGCACGCGGCTCACGTCCTGGCCCTGGGCCCGGATGCTGCCGTCGCGGGCCACCTCCACGCCGGGCAGCTTTTTCAGCAGGGCCTCTACGTTGGCGTTGGGCTGGGTTTTGAAGGCCCGGGCGTTGAAGGCCAGCGTGTCGCCGTTGATGCTGACCGGGGCGCGCTCGTGGGTCACCACCACTTCACCCAGCTGCCTGGATTCCGGCCGGGGCCGGTACACGGGCATCTCCACGCTGGGCTGGGCGGCAGTCAGCTCCACGGGGTGCTGCTCGGGGCGGTAGCCCAGGGCATTTATCAGCAGCAGGTACTTGCCCGGGCGCAGGCCGCGCAGGTTGTAGCGCCCGTCGCCATCGGTGATGGAAAAGGTGACATAGCTGGAATCCTTGGCCGCGAGCAGGGAAACCGAGATTTCGCGCAGCGGCTTGCCCGAGGCTGAGTCGAGCACGGTGCCGCGCACCTGACCGGTCGATTGAGCCTGAGCCGCGCAGGCCCCGCCCAGTAGCAGCCCAAACAGGAAAAGAAGGAAAAGACGGTCCATGGTGCTGGGCGTATTTTTTGCAGAAAGAGAAGGTGAGAAAAGCCAGCCCCACCCCCCGACCCCTCGCCGCTTGATGCGCGGAATCCTGCGGGGGAGGGGGAGCCATGGTGGCGTCGTATGGGTGAGGTTAATGCAGGATGGTTAGTGAGTGGATGCTGTTCTAAACCCGGAACACAGCTCCGTCTGGCTCCCCTCCCCCGCAGGGGAGGGGCCGGGGGTGGGGCTACGGCCGCCCGCGCAGCGGCCCGTCTTCCATCATGCGCTGCCGCATGTCGGCCAGGGTTTTTTCGCGCAGGTCCTTCAGCTCCTCGGGGCTTACTTTTTTGGCTTCGCCACTGGGTCGCACTTCGGCTTCGGGCACCGCCTGCAGGTTGACCTTGGTGGCGCGGTACTGCTCCCGGTCGCTTTCCAGGGCCAGCACCACGCCTTTGTCGGGCGTCAGCTCCTTCACGGGGGAATAGGTAAAGGGCAGGTCGGTGGTCACCCACAGCGTGTAGGGCATTTTCTTGTGCGTGGCCGTGGCTTTGCGGCAGGTGTAGCCGGCAATTTTCTTGGTTTGCGTGCCCAGCTGCCAGCCGGCGGGGGCGGCAGGCAGGGGCGAGTCGGCCCGGTAGGTAGTGGTGGCGGCCGTCTGCTGGTCTTTCACCGTGAATACCGTGCTGCTGCTGCGCTCACCCAGGTTCAGGTACACGGCCTCGCTGAAGGGGCGGGCAATGCGCGTCACTTCCGGGGCCGAGTTGGGGCCGTTCATCACGGTGCGCATCATGGGCGCCTCCACTTCCTCTTTGGCGTAGCTGCCGGCGAAGCTCAGCGTGAGCTGCGAGTTGCGGGAGTCGGGCAGGTCGGTGGGGTAGTCGGGGCTGCCGGGCTTTACTTCCTGGCCATTCATGACAATGCGCATCTGGCCCGGCTCGATGCGCTGGGCTACTTCATACTGAATGCGGCCGGAGGTCTGGGCCCGGGCCTGAGTGGCCAGCAGCAGGCTGCCGAGCAGGAAAAAAAGGTGCTTTTTCATGGGGTTGTGGTGGTTTGTTTCGACGATACAAAGCACGGAAGCCCGCATGTAAAGCACTGTTATTGTGTGTTAAATAGTGTTAAGGGCGAAAAATGGCATCTTACGGCGCGTAATTTTGAAGTGCCCGGCGCAGTCCCGTCCTGCACCAAAGCCAGCCTGTTCATCTTTCCACCTCCGCCCAAACCATGAAACGCCGCATTCGCTCTATCTTCTGGCTCATGGTGGTGTGCATGGTGGGCATCAACGGCTTCCAGGCCTACTGGCTCTACAACACCTACCAGATTACGGTGGAGCAGTTTGGCCGCAACGCCCGCGAGACGCTCTCCAGCGTGGTGCAGGGCTACCAGCTGGACCTGGCCCGGCAGTTCGTCGACAAAGACCCGGGGGCCAAAGACCACCTGGTGGTGTTCCAGAACATCAACGACGAAGGCCAGCTCGACCGGGTGGTGGTGCGCTCCAAAGGGCAAAAATCCGAGGCTGCCCACGGCCAGGCCGGCCAGCCCCAGGCAGAAAAGCCCCAGGTGCGCCTCATGATAGTGGAGCAGGACAAAAACGAGCGGGCCGCGTTCCAGATTCGGCGGGGACGCCGGGCGGCCGATACCCTGGCGCGCAAGCTGTCGAAGCTGCTGATTAACAACTGGGGCAATGGCCGGCAGATAAGCCTGCCCAGCCTGACGTCCAACTACCGCAAGGCCTTGCGGCTGCGCGGCATCGAAGCCCGGTTGCGGCTCGACACGCTCAGCATTCCCCTGCGGCAGGAAGGCCGGCCCGCAGCTGCTATGCGCAGCTTCCCGCAGCGGGCCGGGTTCGACCTGCGCACGCCGCCGGTGCTGCTCAACCCCTTCCGCGAGCTGTACGTGCAGGCGTCCTTCGAAGCGCCCACCTTCTACATCCTGCGGCAGATGAGCAGCCTGCTCATTGGCTCGCTGCTGCTGCTGGCCCTCACCACGGGCTGCTTCCTGCTCATGCTCGACACCATTCTCAAGCAGCGCAAGCTCTCGGAGGTGAAGAACGACTTCATCAACAACATGACCCACGAGCTGAAGACGCCCCTGGCCACGGTGTCGGCCGCCGTGGAGGCCCTGCAGGACTTCGGCGCCCTGAAAGACCCGCGCAAGACGGATTCCTACCTCACCATTGCCCGCCAGGAGCTGCGCCGCCTGTCCGACCTGGTCGAAAAGGTACTCAACATCGCCGTGGAGGAGCGGCACGACCGCGCCCTGCAGCTGTGCACCGAAAACGTGCGTCCCGCCGAGCTGGTAGCCGAGCTGGTGAGCCGCCACCAGCTGCAGGCCCCCAAGCCCGTGCGCTTCGAAGTCGACATCCCCGCCCAGGACACCGTGCGCCTCGACCCGCTGCACGTATCCGGCGTCATCAACAACCTTATCGACAACGCCATCAAATATTCGCGCGAGCAGGTCACCATTGCCATCCGCGGCCGCCGCGAGGGCGACGGCTGGCTGCTGTCCGTCAGCGACGACGGCCTGGGCATTCCCCGCAGCTACCAGGACGCCATCTTCGACCAGTTCTTCCGCGTGCCCACCGGCAACCTGCACCCCGTCAAAGGCTTCGGCCTGGGCCTCTACTACGTGCGCCAGGTAATTGAGCGCCACGGCGGCCGCGTAAGCGTGCGCAGCGAGCCTAATAGAGGCAGCGCGTTTTCGCTGTGGCTGCCAGACTAACCCCACCCCAACCCTCTCTTCTTAATGCGGAGAATCCTCCGGGAGAGGAGCTTTGATTTACTAACACTAAAGGCCTCAATCGTCTGGCTCCCCCTCCCCCGCAGGGGAGGGGGCCGGGGGGTGGGGCTACACCAGAACAATGCCCGACATCCTCCTCCTCGAAGACGAAACCGCCCTGGGCCACATCGTACAGGACAGCCTCGAAACCCGGGGCTTCACCGTGCGCTACGCCGCCGATGGCGAGCAGGGCCTGCGCCTGTTCCGCGAAAGCTGCCCCGACATTGTGGTAACCGACGTGATGATGCCCGTGCGCGACGGCTTCGACCTGGCCGCGCAAATCCGGCGTGAGAATTCCGCGGTGCCTATTCTATTCCTCACGGCCCGCTCCCAGCCGGCCGACGTGGTGCGGGGCTTCGAGCTGGGCGGCAACGACTACCTCAAAAAGCCCTTCAGTATGGACGAGCTGATTGTGCGCATCAAGGCCCTGCTAAACCGGCTGCCGGCTCCGCCGCCCGTGCCGGCCGGCCCCCTGGCCATCGGCCGCTACCACTTCGACCACCCCCACCAGCGCCTGCGCCTGGCCGATGGCAGCGAGGAAACCACGCTCACCCACCGCGAAGCCGAGCTGCTCAAGCGCCTGCACGACGAGCGCAACCAGGTGCTGCCCCGCAGCACCGTGCTGCGCGAGCTCTGGGGCGACGACAGCTTCTTCAACGGCCGCAGCCTCGACGTCTTCATCACCCGCCTGCGCCGCTACCTCCGCCACGACCCCCAGGTGCAGATTGTGAACGTGCGCGGTATTGGGTACAAGCTGATGGTGTAGTATGATGGGGGAGGGGCATCTACGACAAGGGCTGTGCTTGTGCCGCTTCGTCTTAGGGGTATCTTTGAAACCCTTCCCTCCGGCTGGTAAGCGCGGAATAAGGACCTCACCTTTTTCTGCCACCCCATGGATAAAAAGTTACTCACCGAAACCGACATCCGCACCAAGTTTATTACGCCGGCACTGCTGGCGGCCGGCTGGGAGCAACGGCAGCTGCGGGAGGAAGTACAGCTTACCAACGGCCGGGTACGGGTGCGCAGCAACAACATGCACGCCCGCGACCAAAAAACCATTTTGCGGGCCGACTATGTGCTCTACCACCAGCCCAACGTGCCCCTGGCCGTGGTGGAAGCCAAGGACAACAAGCACCCATTGGGCAGCGGCATGCAGCAGGCCCTGGAATATGCCGCCCTGCTCGATGTGCCCTTTGCCTACTCCTCTAATGGGGATGGCTTCGTGGAGCACGACCGCACCCAGTCCCACGGCGTGCTGGAACGCGAAATAACGCTTGCTGAATTTCCCTCGCCCCAGGAGCTGTGGGCCCGTTACTGCCGCCACAAGGGCCTGGAGCAGCCCGAGCAAGCCCGCGTCATCAGCCAGCCCTTCCACCAGGATGCCAGCGACCGGGAGCCCCGCTACTACCAGGCCGTGGCCATCAACCGGGCGGTGGAAGCTGTGGCAAAGGGTGAAAAACGCCTGATGCTGGTAATGGCAACTGGCACGGGCAAAACCTACACCGCTTTTCAGATTATTCACCGACTATGGAAGGCCGGGGCTAAAAAGCGCATCCTGTTCCTGGCCGACCGCAACGTGCTGCTCGAACAGCCTTACCGCAAGGACTTCGCTCCCTTCGGCGACCACATGACTTGGGTGAAAAGCCACCACGTTGATAAGTCCTACGAAATCTACCTGGCCCTCTACCAGGGCCTCACCAGCACCAACCCCGCCGCCCAGGCCTACCGCGCCTTCAGCCCCACCTTCTTCGACCTGATTGTGGTGGACGAGTGCCATCGGGGCAGCGCCAAGATAGATTCGGCCTGGCGGGCTATTCTCGACTACTTCCCCTCGGCCACCCACCTGGGCCTGACGGCCACCCCGCGCAACGACGCCGAGCATTCCAACGCGGACTATTTCGGGCCGGCCCTCTACACCTACTCGCTCAAGCAGGGCATTGCCGATGGCTTCCTGGCGCCCTACAAGGTGGTGCGCGTGCAGCTGGACCGCGACGAGGGCTGGCGGCCCGAACAAGGCAAGACCGACGCGCAGGGCCAGCTGGTGCCCGACCGCGAATACAACCGCACCGACTACGTCGCGGCCTTGGTGCTAGGCCAGCGCACCGAGGCGGTGGCCCGCCGCGTCACTGAGTTTCTGAAGGCCCTGGGCGACCGCCACGCCAAAACCATTGTGTTTTGCCGCGACCGGGAACACGCCGGCCGCATGCGCTCGGCCCTCGTAAACCTCAACAAGGGCATGGTGCAGGAGCACCCGCACTACATCAAGCAGCTCACCGGTGAGCAGCCCGAGGTAGAAAGCTGGGTGGAGAAATTCACCGACCCCAAGACCACCTACCCGGTTATTGCCACCACCTCGCAGCTGCTCACCACGGGCGTCGATACCAAAACGGTAAAGGTGATTGTGCTCGATACCAATATCAAGTCGCTTACCCAATTTAAGCAGATTATCGGGCGGGGCACGCGAATCGATGAAAACCACGGCAAGTCCTTCTTTACCATTCTCGATTTCCGGCACGCCACCCAGCTCTTTGCCGACCCGGGCTTTGATGGGGAGCCGGAAGCAGAAACCGAGGTGCTGCCCGGCGAGGAGTTTCCTACCGACACCGGCACCAATGGCGCTGATAATGGTGATGAGCGCCCGGGCCAGCAGCCCGGCCGCCAACCGACCGACGACGGCAACGAGGAAACCGGCTCCCCGACGGCCAAAGTGTACGTGAACGACGTGAGCGTGGAAATTCTGCGTGAGCGCAAGATGTACTACACCCCCGAGGGCAAGCTCATCACCGAGTCGCTGGAAGACTACACCCGCCAGCGCCTGCGCGGCCAGTTCGCCGAGCTTTCCGAATTCATCGCCCGCTGGCGCGGCACCGACAGCCCCCGTGCGCTGCTCGACGAGCTGGAACAGCACGGCCTGCTGCTCGACGAGCTACGCGAGGAAGTGAACCGCCCCGACCTCGACCTCTTCGACCTGCTTTGCCACGTGGCCTACGACGCCCCGCCCCGCACCCGCCGCGAACGCGCCGAGCAGGTGCGCCGCCGCGACTACTTCACCCGCTTCGGTGCCGAGGCCCGCGAAGTGCTGGGCCTGCTGCTCGACAAATACACCCGCGACGGCCCCGACGAGCTGGAGCCGGGCAAGGTGCTGGAACTGGCTCCCTTTGATGCCCTCGACAGCCCCGCTCGCCTGGTGCGCCGTTTCGGCGGGCCGGCCCAGTTCCGGCAGGCCCTGCGCGAGCTGCGCGACGGCCTTTACCAGGAAGCGGGGTAACCGAAGTGGTGCCACGAATTCCGCGCAGCGGTTCGTGGTACCATTAATAGCAGAACGATACCCCGAAAGCTCGTTCTGCGAATTAGTGGTACCACGAAGCCCTTCGGGCAATTCGTGGTACCACGCCGTTCCAACATGTACGGTATTCCTAAAAACTGAAAAATACCGTACGGCTCACCGCAAATTATTGTACGGTATTTCTCCAAAAATCAAAATACCGTACACCCTCCGCCTACCTTTGCCGCTTATCTCATCCCCTATGGCATCTCTTTCCTCCACTATCAAGTCCATCCAGAACATCATGCGCCAGGACGATGGCGTGGATGGCGACGCCCAACGCATCTCGCAGCTGGTGTGGCTGCTGTTTCTGAAAATACTGGACGACAAGGAGCAGGACGACGAGGCGCAGGACGAAACCTATACCTCGCCCATCCCGGAGGCGCTGCGCTGGCGCAACTGGGCCGCCAACGACGAGGGCCTGACGGGTGTAGCCCTGCTCAACTTCATCAACAACGAGCTTTTTCCGACCCTGAAGGAGCTGCAGCCCAGCGGGCCGGCCGACCGCGCCCACCTGGTGCGCAACATCTTCACGGACTCCTTCAACTACATGAAAAGCGGCACCCTGCTGCGCCAGGTGGTGAATGCCCTGCAAAAGGGCATCGACTATACCTCCCGGCAGGAGCGCCACCTGTTCAACGACATCTACGAGCAGATTCTGCGCGACCTGCAGAGCGCCGGCAACGCCGGGGAGTTTTACACGCCCCGCGCCGTGACCCAGCTCGTAACCGAGCTGGTGGCGCCCCGCTACGACGGGGGCCGCCTCACCCTGGACCCGGCCTGCGGAACCGCCGGCTTTTTGGTGAATGCCCTCGAATACATGCGCCAGCAGCGGCCCCTGGCCACCGCCACCCAGCGTCACGACTGGCAGCACAGCGTGCGCGGCTACGAGAAAAAGCCCCTGCCTCACTCCCTGGCCACCACCAACCTGTTGCTGCACGGCGTGGAGGTGCCCCAGGCCGTGCAGCACGCCAACACCCTGAAAATTTGGGAAGACCTGCCCCTGGCCGACTACATCCTCACCAACCCACCTTTTGGGGGGCTGGAGGAAAGCGCCGTGGCCAACGGCTTCCCCATTGAGGTGCGCACCACCGAAACGGCCGACTTGTTTCTCTACCTCATCGTGCAGAAGCTGAAGCCGGGCGGCGAAGCTGGCGTGGTGCTGCCCGACGGCTCCCTCTTTGGCGAAAGCGGCGTGAAGCTGAGGGTGAAAGAGCACCTGCTGCGCGAGTGCCAGCTGCATACCATCGTGCGTCTGCCCAATGGCGTGTTTGCCCCCTATACTGGCATCCGCACCAACCTGCTGTTCTTCAAAAAAGGCAGTCCCACCACCGAAATCTGGTACTACGAGCACCCCTACCCGGCCGGGGTAAAGAGCTACTCCAAAACCAAGCCCGTCCGCATCGAGGAGTTCGACGCCCTGAAAAAGTGGTGGACCGCCCGCTACGAAAACGAAAACGCCTGGAAGGTGTCCATCGACGACATCAAGGCGCGGGGGTATAACCTGGATATTAAGAACCCGAGCGGAGCGGAAGAAGCGGAAGAATTTACCCTGGCGCAAACGGTAGCCGAATTCGAGCAGTCGTATCAGCGGCTGGGACAGCTATTCGACGCATTCAAAAAGGAGGCTGTTTCGAATGAGTAAAGTACGTATCGGCGACTTGATACAGCGCCGTAAAGAGCTTATCAAGGTAGAAGATGCTGTAACCTACAAGCAGGTTACCATTCGCATCAAACACAAGGGCGTGGTGCTACGCGGAACCCAGCAAGGGGCTACCATCGGCACCAAAAGCCAGTATGTAGCCCATCAGAACCAATTTATTCTTTCGTGCATCGATGCCCGTAACGGGGCTTTTGGCATCGTCCCGCCGGAGTTGGAAGGCGCTATCATCACCAATGATTTCTGGTGCTTCGACATCAACGAGGAGCGGGTGTTGCGGGAGTTTTTCTATACCCTCATTCAGGCCCCGGCCTTCGATGAGGCTTGTAAGAAAGCCAGCATCGGCACCACCAACCGGCAGCGCATCAATGAGGGCTTTTTTCTCAACTACGAGCTGGAAATTCCGCCGTTGGAAGAGCAAGCCAGCGCCGTTACCCGGATAGTAGCGGCCCGGCAGCACCTCAGCGGCATTGAAGCGGAGTTCAACCACCAAGCTACCCTGCTCACCCGTATGCGCCAGGCCATCCTGCGCGAGGCGGTGCAGGGCCGCTTGCTGCCCCAGGATGCCCACGACGAACCCGCCACCGAACTGCTGGCCCGCATCCGCGCCGAAAAGCAGCGCATGGTAAAGGAAAAGAAGCTGCGCCCCGAAAAGCCCCTGCCGCTGCTTACCGAAGCTGATGTGCCTTATGCGCTACCGCAAGGGTGGGTATGGTGCCGGCTGGGAACCTTATTGCTTACATTACAAACAGGCCCCTTCGGCAGCGCATTACATAAACATGATTATGTAACCGGTGGAACACCCGTTATCAATCCTGCGAATATCAAAGAAGGATTGATTCACCCTTCTATTAATGTTACTGTCAATAAAGGAACCCTTGAACGGCTATCAGGTTACTTGCTGAAAACAGGGGATATGGTCATGGGAAGACGAGGAGAGATGGGAAGATGTGCCTTGGTAACAGAGAAGGAAACCAATTGGCTTTGTGGGACAGGTAGTCTGATACTTCGGTTTTCCACAATCCCTTATTTAAACTACTTGGCTTTATGCTTTAAAACATCATTAATCAAGGAGTCTTTAGGGTTAGCATCGGTAGGTACCACAATGCAGAATCTCAATCAAAAAGCCTTATACAATATACCTTTCCCCCTCCCCCCCCTGGCCGAGCAGCGGCGCATCGTGGCCAAGGTAGCCGAGCTGCTGGCCCACTGCAAGGAGCTGGAGGCCGAGCTAAGCCGGGCGCAGGCTGCCGCCACGGCCTTGCACGCGGCGGCCCTGCGCGAGGCCTTTGCCCCGGTGCCGGCGGTGGCCGGCTAAAGAAGTGGCGCCGCTTTGCGGCTGTGCTATTGTCCCTGCAAAAAAGCCCCGTGGCCAGCTGGCCACGGGGCTTTTTTATTCCGGTGTTGCGGCACCCGGCGCTAAGCCGGCAGCGTGGCGCGATGCGTCACGATGCCCGCCCGGGCCGCGTTCAGGATGGCCACCTGCCCGTCTATCTGCTCGGCGTCGAGCTCGGCCAGGAAGCGCGTCACGCCCGAGGCCTGGCGGTTGCGCTTGCTGAGGGCGGTGCGGCGCACCAGCAGGGCGGCGCGCTCGTCGGTGGTGGTTTCGCGCAGCTCGTCGTCGATGCCGGGAGCGGCCAGCACGGCGTCGGCCACCGCGATTTTGGCGTTCACGCTGGCCAGTTGGGCGGCGGTGCTGGTTTGGGTGCGGCTGGCGCGGTCGTCGGCCAGCTCGCCCACGGCGTCGCGGGTGGTGTAGGTTTTGAGCTCGAAGTCTACTTCGGCAATGGCCGTGTCGCAGAGAGAGCGGTCGGTAAGGAGGCTGTAGCTGGGCATGCGTAATTGGTAGGGGTAAATGGTTGAAGGATGGCCCAAGCTACGGGCAGCCTCCCGGCACTGCCAAATGGCCCATGCGCTGAAAATAGTTGTTAAGCATCGGCAATCCTACCTAATTCAAGGTAGTCAATTAGTCGAAATCTTGCTTCCTGAATCAGTTATCAGCCGAGGTTAAGGCTGGGCATACCAAGCCGGGCCCGCCGGCTGCTATTCCCCGGCCAGGGCGGCCAGCTCGGCCTGCAGTCCAGCCAGGCGGGCCTGCAGCAGGCGCTGGCGCGTGGCCACCGTGGGTGGCAGCGGGCGGGCCCGGCGCCCTAGCCAGTCGCGAAGCCAGGCCGCCCGCTCGGCTGCTTCGGCGGTGGGTACAGAGGGCGCAGCCACGGCCTGCTGCAGCACCGGCAGCGCCTGGGCCCAGTGCCGGGCCACGCGGGCCTGCGTGGCCAGCGCGGCCAGCTCCTGCCCGATGCGGGCGGCCTGCTGCTGGCACACGCGGCGCCGGAAGTCCAGCTCAGCAGCATCAGGCGGGAGCTGGCTGGGGTTCTCCCCGGCGGCATCCGAGGCTTCTTCCGGGCCCGCGGCGGCCGGCAGCTGGCTGGTCAGAGGCAGCAGGGCAGCCAGCAGGGCCGAGGTAAGTGCCCGGCGGCCGGCCTCCACCGCGTTTACCAGCTCGGGGCTTACCCCCAGGTACAGGGCCAGCTCGGCTTGCGTAAGGCCAAACCAGGCCCGAATGCGGGCCAGCAGGTGGGTAGAGGGGGCGGCACGACGCGGCATGTACGGTTTTTCTGAATTTTAGAAAATACCGTACAAGGTTACATTGCTTTTTGTACAGTATTTTTCAAATCTAAGAAAAACCGTACATCGAAAAGCTGGGTGGTATTGAACTGGAGCTCCACGTGGGTCTAGCGTGGACTCTGCGAGTCCGCGCGTGCGAACGTTCATCCGCGCGGACTCGCAGAGTCCACGCTACAACTCCACTGACTCCGGAACCGCTCTAATGGTCGTGCTGCACGCCTGCGGGTATGGCCACCGGCAGGCGGTTTTCCACGGGTGGCACGGGGCAGGAGTAGCGGGCGCTGTAGGCGCAGGAAGGGTTATACGCCTGGTTGAAATCGAGCTGCATGGTGGTAGCACCTTTCGGCGGAAGGCGCAGGTCGATGTAGCGGCCCCCGCCGTAGCTGCCGTGCCCGTTGCTGAGGTCGGTGAAGGGCAAGAACAGGTAGTCTTCCAGACCGGGCCGCTTGAGCAGGTCCTGGCTTTGGTAGATGCTCAGCTGTAGCGCCTGGCCCTGCAGGGTAAAGTGCAGCACGCCAAACTTCCGGTACATCGGGCGTCGCTCGGTGCTGGTTTGCATGGCAAAGGGCAGCGAGACCGAGTCGGGTACAAAGCGCGCCTCCACGTAGTGCGCATAGCTGATGGGGTAGAAGGGCAGGCTCTGCAGCTTCTTTCGCTCAGCGTCGGACAGGGGCGACTCCTTGGGGTCTTTGAACTCCTTGTTCAGCCTGGCCTGGAACTCCAGCACGCTTTGGGCGTGGGCGGCCGGCGCCAGGTGAGCTCCGGCTGGTGCCTGGGCCAGGGCCGGGCCAGAGATGAGGAGAAGAGCAACAAGTGGTTTCATGGAGTAAAGCTAGCGTGCGTAGCTGCCCGGAAAGAGCAGCAGGTAACAACGGCGGGCAGCGAGAAGTCAGGGATACCGCCTTCACCCCAACCTTTTACGCATGGTCTCAGTACCAATAACTAGCTGGCCTGGCCAAGCAAGCCTACTCTTTCACTTTCCTTTCCAAGCACCATGACTTCCCTCCGTCCATCCCTGTTTTTATTGCTGGGTCTGCTCACGCTCACCCTCACCAGCTGCGATGCCATTGGCAGCATCTTCAAGGCCGGCGCTTATACCGGCATTATCGCCGTCGTGATTATCCTGCTGCTGGTATTCTGGCTGCTGAATAAAATCCGCCGCCGGTAATTAGTAAGCCAAGCTTCATACAAAAAGGGCGTCCCCACGATAGGGACGCCCTTTTTTGATGCCTGAACCGGAAGCCTAGGCCTCGGAGCCCTCCGGTACTTTGTCGCCGCGCTTGGGCATGGTGCCGATAATATGGTCCCAGAGGGTGCTTGACACGCCGAAGGCAATTTCGTCCTGCTTGTAGTGGTGCTGGGCGTGGTGCGTCCACCACACTTTCAGGAAATTTTTGGGCGGGGCGTAGGCATGAATGGCGTAGTGTACAAACAGGTACATGGCGTAGCCGAAGGTGAAGCCCGACAGAATGCCGAAAGCCCAGGTGCCGAAGACCAGGCGGAAGATGAAGAACAGCAGCGAAGCCACAAACACCGTGACGATGGGCGGCATGGCCAGGCGGGTTTTGTCCTTGGGGTATTCGTGGTGCACGCCGTGCATGGTGTACTGAAACTTGGCCCGCCCGGGCGTAGTGGCCGGAATATGGTACAGGTAGCGGTGCACCGCGTACTCCACGTAGGTAAAGCCCAATAAGCCCAGCAGGAACAGGCCCAGCGCCGACAAGCCCGACATAAAGCCGTGCGTGAGCCCATAGTACAGGCTCAGCGTAGCCGTGAGCAGGAAAATGGAAACTGGCAGGGCGATGTGCGTGTGCGAGAGGCGCTCCAGCACGGGGTTTTTAAACAGCTGGGCCGAGCCTTTGTGCTTGGGCCGCACGGGCGGCGTGGCAGGCGTCTGGGGAGCAGGAGAGACTGTATTCATAGACAGAAGCAAAAGGCAGAGGAGGCTGCAAAATTACGCGGCAGCCGCTACACGGGTTGGCAGCTAGGCTGTAAAGCCCGTGGCTACCAGCTGCGCAGCCACTTCGCTCACGCTGCTGGCAGTGCCAGGGTAGCGCAGCCGGGCTTGCTTATAAAACCCCTGGCGGGCGGCCAGGGTTTCGTTGAGCCAGCTTTCTACGTTGCCGGCCGTGGCCAGCAGGGGGCGCCTGGCACCCTCCGCGGCTTGCAGCCGGGCAGCCAGCACCGGCACCGGCACATCCAGCCAGAGCGTGAAGCTGCCCTCGTTCAGCACCGCCATGTTGCCGTGAAAGCAGGGAGTGCCGCCGCCCGTGGCCAGCAGCAGGGGCTGGGGCTGAGCCAGCACCGTGCGCAGTACGGCAGCCTCCAGCTGCCGGAAGGCCGCTTCGCCCTCACCGGCAAAAATCTGCGGAATGCTCCGGCCGGCCTGCGCTTCAATCTCGGCGTCGAGGTCGAGGAAAGGGAGGCCGAAGTGCGCGGCCAGCTGCCGGCCCAGGGTAGTTTTGCCCGAGCCGGGCAGGCCGATGAGGGATAGTTTCAATTGCAGTTATTCAGTTAGCAATGAGCAATGAGCAAAAAAACGTGTCATGGCGAGCGCAGCAAAGCGGAGCGCGGCCATCCTTCCTCTAGTACTCAGTCGGCTTGAGGTGTGACCCATAAAAAGCAGTACTCAAAAAGTTGTCATCACCTCAGGCTATGTGCTGCGAGAGGACGGATTGCCGCGTTCCGCTGCGCTTCACTCGCAATGACACGTCTTTTCTGCTAACTGCTAACTGCTACCCAATCTTCACCCTGGGGTCCAGCGCGGCGTAGAGCATGTCTACGGCAATGTTTATCAGCACAAACAGGGCGGCCACGAAGATGGTGGCGCCCATGACCACCGGGAAATCTAGGTTTTCCACGGCCCGCAGCGTTACCGTGCCCAGGCCTTTCCAGTTGAAGATGTACTCGATGAAGAAGGCCCCGGCCATGAGCGAGGCCAGCCAGCCCGATACAGCCGTCACCACCGGGTTCAGGGCGTTGCGCAGGGCGTGGCGCAGCACCGTGGCCGGCCGGCTCAGCCCCTTGGCCCGGGCCGTGCGGATGTAGTCCTGGCTCATCACGTCGAGCATGCTGGAGCGCGTAAGCTGGGTGATAACAGCCAGCGGCCGGATGCCCAGGGCCACGGCCGGCAGCAGCAGGTTGCGCAGCACCAGCTGCGTCTCGCCGCTGAAGGGGTTGGTTTCGTAGAGCTGCCCGGTCAAGCTCAGGCCGGTCCAGTGGCTCCAGTAGAAGCCAAACGTGGCCGCGATGGCAATGGCCGCCACAAACGAGGGCACCGAAATGCCCAGCACCGAGGTGCTCACCAGGGCGCGGTCCAGCCACGACTGCGGGCGCAGGGCGGCCAGCACGCCCAGGGCCACACCCACGGTGCTGGCCAGCAGCATGGCCGCCAGCGCCAGCCACATGGTGCCGGGAAAGTAGTCGAGCAGGATGCGCAGCACGTCCTTGTTGCTTTGGAAGGAGCGCCGCAGGTAAGGCGTTTTCAGCACCAGGGCCTGCTCGCCCAGCGGCAGCAGCGTAACACCGCCGTAGCGGGCCCGCCCGGCCGAGTCGCGGGCGTGCACGCCCAGCGGCGACACGTCGTTGAGGTAGCCCAGCAGCCGCGTGGGCAGGGGCTTGTCCAGGCCTAAATCAGCAGTGATGGCGGCTTTGGTGGCCAGGTCGGAGCGCTGCCCCGCCAGCAACGCCGCCGGGTCGCCGGGCAGCACGTTAAAAAGCAGAAACACCGTGCAGGCCACGCCCACCAGCACCAGCAGGCCCTGACCCAGGCGACGGAAGAGAAAGGCGAGCATGGCTGATGTGCTGATTAATTGATGTGCTAATGTGTTGCTTCTTGATGAGCTAACTTTTCTTTCTGGCAGGGCTCAAAGTGCGATGTGCCGATGCGCTAACTTGGCATTAGCACATCAGCACATCAATTAATCAGCACATCAAAGCTTTTCCTCCACCTTCCCGATGCTGGGAATGTCGTGGTAGTGGTACTTGCCTTTCACCACGCCGTCTTTCAGGATGATAAAGCCGGGGTTGGAGCGAATCATGGACTTGAGCACGGTGGCGTCGGCGAAGTAGTAGGGCACGGCGAAGTTGGAGGTGTGGCGGAACACGTCGAACTCGGCCGGGCTGCTGCTGGTGATGATAAGCGACTCAATGCCGCGCTTCGACTTCTCGGCGTCGGCAAACAGCTTGTTGATGAGGGATATCCGGTCGCGGTCGGCCTTGTCGGTGTTCATCACCACGAGGATGAGCTTGTTGCCTTTGAGAATTTCCTGGGTGTAGTCGCCCTCGTCGTTCCACACGCGGAAGTCGGTGATGACGGGCTTGGACTTCTCGGGGTTCATCACCTGCATGCTCTTGTACACCCAGGTAGAATCGGTGGGGTACTCGCTGAAAATCTTGGTTTCGCCGTTGCGCTCCATGGTGTACTGGTACACGGCGGCCTCCTGGGGCTTCATCAGCTTGCCGATGTCGTTGCCTACTTTGTAAGGCAGAAAGTCGATGTAGGGCAGGTGGCCCAGGGCGCGCACCCCGATGCCGATGGCAATGGCCGCAGCAAAAGTCATGGTCATGATGCCCATGGTGCCCTGCACCAGGGCGCGGCGCAGGAAGCGCTGGTTGATGAACACCACCGTCCAGAGCAGCAGCAGGAACATGTCCTTAAAGAAGGACGTCCAGGGCGTGAGCTTGATGAAGTCGCCGAAGCAGCCGCAGTCGGTTACCTTATTGAACGCCGCCGAGTAGAAGGTGAGGAAGGCGAAAAATACCAGCAGGCCCAGCAGCACCCACAGCGTTTTGCGCAGGTGCCAGCGCAGCAGCAGGGCCACGCCCAGAATCACCTCCAGCGAGCTGATAAGGATGGCGAAGGTGCGGGCCGCCTTTTTCAGAAACAGGAAAAACCAGGCCAGCGGCGGCAGGTCCAGGGCAAACACCTCGAAGTACTCTTCCAGCTTCAGGCCCGTGCCCACGGGGTCGTTCAGCTTGATAAGGCCGGAGAAGATAAACACCGCGCCCAGCAGAAACCAGCACACCTTGGTAAGGTGGCGCAGGGGCGACGTAGCGTTGGAGGTAACGGGAGCGTCTAGAAGTGCCATTCGGTAAAGAAACGAAGCGGAGAAAGGATGCCCCGCGCAAACGGCCGGGGCACTTGTAAAGTTTGTACAAAAGTCGGCAGCAGCCGATAGAACGAAAAGCTCCCCTCCTTACCAAGGAGGGGACGTTGCGCCGTAAGGCGCAGCTGGGGTGGTTGAGTCGTCCGCGCCGCTGGGGCGATAATCGTTCGGGTTTCGTTCAACGACGTCCACCACCCCCGTTTCAGCCTTCAGCTGAAACATCCCCTCCTTGGTAAGGAGGGGAGTTTTTCGTTCTACTCCCCGCGTAGAATCAAGGCAAACACGGCGTAGTTGAGCATGTCGCGGTAGCTGCCTTCCACGCCTTCGCTCACGGTGGCCTGGCCGCCGATGTTTTCGAGCTGCTTCACGCGGTGCAGCTTCATCAGAATCAGGTCGGTGATGCTTTCCACGCGCATCTGCCGCCAGGCCTCGCCGTAGTCGTGGTTTTTGGCCAGCAGCAGGCGGCGGTTTTCGGCGGCCTCGTGGTCGTAGGCGGCGGCTACGGCCTCGGGCGTCATGTCCAGGGGCGTGCCAGCGGGCAGGTGCAGCTGCATCAGGGCAATCAGGCAGTAGTTGATGATGGCCACGAACTCGCCGTTCACGTCGTCGGCCACCAGCTGCACGCCGGCTTCCTGAATGGTGCGGATGCGGTTGGCCTTGATGAAAATCTGGTCCGTCACCGACGGCAGGCGCAGAATGCGCCAGGCTGTGCCGTAGTCGTGGGTTTTGGCCAGAAACAGCTGGCGGCAGCTGGCCAGGATGGCATCGTATTGCTCGGGAGTGGAGGACATAGGGGGCTGTAGCGCGAACTTTGTCGTTCGCGTCATCGAACGACCATCGTTCTGGAACGCGAACGACAAAGTTCGCGCTACTGTGCCACATTCCCTGTTTCCCGCTCCCACCACGCTGCACTCCCCCCACGGGCGGCTGCTCGACCTGCGCACGCCGCAGGTGATGGGCATTCTTAACCTCACGCCCGACTCCTTTTTCGCCGGCAGCCGCGTGGCCTCCGAAAAAGACCTGCTGACCCGGGCCGAGCACATGCTGCTGGCCGGCGCCACCGTGCTCGACCTGGGCGCCTACAGCACCCGGCCGGGAGCCCACGACATCAGCCCCGCCGAGGAGGAAAGCCGCCTGCTGCCGGCGCTGGCACTGGTGCGGCGGGAGTTTCCCCAGGCCTTTCTGTCGGTTGATACGTTTCGGGCCCCCATTGCCGGGGCGGCCGTGGCGGCCGGCGCCGACCTGGTCAACGACGTAGGTGGGGGCACGCTCGATGCCGAAATGTTTGCCACCGTGGCCCGCCTGCGCGTGCCCTACGTGCTGATGCACCTGCGCGGCACGCCCCAGACCATGACCACCCTCACCGACTATGGCGGCGACGTAGTGCTGGCCCTGCTGCGGTATTTTCGCGACAGCCTGACGGCCCTGCGCCAGGCCGGCGCCACCCAGGTGGTGCTCGACCCCGGCTTTGGCTTCGCCAAAACTGCCGCCCAGAGCCACGAGCTGCTGCGGCGCCTGCCCGAGCTGGCCCTGTTGGGCCGGCCCGTGCTGGCGGGCATCTCGCGCAAGCGTCTGGTATACCAGCCCCTGGGCCTGAGCGCCGAGCAGGCCCTGAACGGTACCACGGCCCTGCACATGTTGGCTTTGCAGGGCGGCGCCCGCCTGCTGCGCGTGCACGATGTAGCCGAAGCCCAACAGGTGGTTCGGCTGTTTTTGAATATCTTCCCCCGGGGCAATGGGTGAATGGCTGAATGAGCGAATGGCTGAATGAGTGCTATGGCTTGTTGGGCTACATTCGCCAGTCAGGCTGATTATTCGGCTGCCGGAATGAACTTGCGGCTGTGAAAGCGGAATGACATTCACCCATCCACCCATTGGCTAACCATTCACCCATTCACTCATTCATCCATTCACCCATTGTACATGTCCGGCCCTTTCCCCATCAATTTCCTGCGCTTTGGCTGGATTGACGCGGCCGACGTGCTGTTGGTGACGGTGCTGCTCTACCAGCTCTACAAGCTGCTGCGCGGCTCGGTGGCCCTGAACGTGGCCCTGGGGCTGATTTCCCTCTACCTGCTCTACCTGGTGGTGAAGGCGACGGGAATGGAGCTGCTCACCAAGATTCTGGGGCAGTTTATGAGCGTGGGCGTGCTGGCCAGCATCATCCTGTTTCAGCAGGAAATCCGCCGCTTTCTGCTAAACGTGGGCAAGGCCACGGCCCTGGAGCGCATGCGCGGCTGGAGCTGGCGCCGCCCCAGCGAGGAGGCGCCAGTAGCCGTGGGGCCCTTCGTGGAAGCCGCCAAAAGCCTGTCAAACAAGCTCACCGGCGCCCTCATCTGCTTTAGCCAAGTGTCGGACCTAAGCACCTTCGCCGACTCCGGAGACAGGCTCGATGCCGAAGTCAGCAAGCGGCTGCTGCTAAGTATTTTCAACAAAACCAGCCCCCTGCACGACGGCGCCGTGATTATAACCGGCGGCCGCATCCGGGCGGCGCGCTGCATTCTGCCCGTAAGCGAAAACCCCGACGTGCCCGCGGCCCTGGGCCTGCGCCACCGCGCCGCCATCGGCCTAAGCGAAATCACCGACGCCGTGGTGCTGGTGGTGAGCGAAGAAACCGGCGCCATGAGCCTGGTACGCCACGGCGTAGTATACCGCAACCTGCCCACCGCCGAGCTGCGCGCCCGCCTGAACGAATGGCTGCTGAGCGGCCTAGCTACCGGTTCTGCCCGCATGGCCGACCAGCCTTCCGCTATTTAACGGGGCGCTTGGAATGGTGGAGCTGGGTGGGCTTCGTATGGGGGTTCTACCGTTAAAATGAACATAGTGCCCGCTTAGGCATTAAGCTATGCCCAAGCGGAATATTTGCAATGGTCTGACATCGGATTATTCTGGACGTAGGACTCCCTGGGGCTGCTCACGCGGCCCTTTTTTGCTTAGAACCAGGACTAATTGGAAGATTGCCGGTGTTTGTAGGTGCCCTCATTCCAGACAGGGATATTGAGGAAAAGCATAGTACTCACATAGACCGAAAGACAAAGGCCATTTTAAGGCCGTAACGAAGGGTTTACATTAAAAGGAGCTGAAATTAATGTTTACTTGGCTGCTTAGGGTAGTTTTGAGGCCAATAAGACCTGTTAGCCTTATTTTTTTTGATTTTTAATGTCAGCCCAGCCACTGTACCTCATCAATCCTAACCGGGATGTGCCTTGGAATGCCTTACCGGAGCTGCCCATTGCCCAGGAGCTGTGGCGCACAGCTGATGTGCTGGAACAACTCGGTCAAGCCCGCGAAGCCCTTGGTCGACTACACGGACGCAGCGTAGCCATTCCCAACCAGGGGCTACTGGTTAATTCCATCAGTCTGCAGGAAGCCAAGGCCTCCAGCGCCATTGAGAACATCTTCACCACCGACGATGAGCTATACCGCGCCTTTAGCGAAACTACGGCGGAGCAGGTGGAAGGGCCAGCTAAGGAAGTGCTGCGCTACCGGGAAGCGCTGTGGAGCGGCTACGCTTACCTAAAAGGGGAGGTGGGCTTTACCCGGGACTACTTTGTGCGCATGTTCCAGGAGATTAAACAGGTCGAGGAAGGCATTCGTCCCCCGTTTTCGCCCACCATTATCCGCCAAGGCGGCAGCGGCTTCAACGCCGGGAAGGCCATCTACACCCCGCCCCGGGGCGCGGGCATCCTGGAAGCGAAACTGGACAACCTGCTGGCATTTGTCAACGACGACCAAGCCTACCTGCTGCATCCGCTGCTGAAAATGGCCATCGGGCATTTCCAGTTCGAAGCCATTCACCCCTTCCGGGACGGCAATGGGCGCACCGGCCGTATTTTCAACATTCACTACCTGGTGCACAAGGGACTGCTGGACTACCCGATTCTGTATTTGAGCCGCTACATCGTCGAGCATAAGGAAGCGTATTATGGGGCACTAGCCGGTGTCTCGCAGCGCGGCGACTGGCAAAGCTGGCTGTTGTATATGCTCAAAGCCGTGGAAGTGACCGCCAACCTGACCTTTGATAAGATTAACCGTATCCTGGCGTCCCGCGATGCGATTCTGGAAGTAGTAGCGGCCCAGAAGAGCTTACGCCGCCCCGACCAACTGGTGCAAAAAATCTTTACCCAGCCCATAACCCGCGTGAAGCACCTGACTGTGGACCGGACTTATGCCGAGAACACGGCCCGGGATTACCTCAACAAACTGGTGGAACTGCAGGTGCTGCAAAAGCAGACCATAGGTGGTAATCACTACTACATTAACCGCGAGCTGTACAGCATCCTGGAGGATTAACACTTGAGGGGATTTCAGCATGTCCACCGCTTCAACGAACGGGTAGCGCCTGTTTTTGCTGTGGCCGTTTCACTTGCATCCACCGGCCCGTACCTCGGTTGTAGTACTTGATGCTCTGCTGGTTGGCCGAATAAACCGGGCAGCACACGTTGCCGGCGGCCACCTGCTTGCTCCCGTTTCTGCTGGGGGAGAGTTCGATGATTTTGGTGTTGTTTGGCCGGAGGTACCCGTCGCTGTGCACAGCGAACACCACGTGGCCATCATCCGCGTACCGGGCCGAGTCAGCCATGTGCTCGTTGCCGATGCACGTACTCGGCCGAAACACGGGCACAAAGGGAAGGCGCTCGCCAACATGCCGGGCAACGTACACGCTCCCGCACTCGGTGAAGGCCAGCAGGTACGCACGCCAAAAAACCAGGGTCGCGCGGACGTATTCTCGCTTCTCCCGGCGAATGGTGTCGATGGTGGCGCTGCGCTGGTCAAAACGAATCAGAACGTAGCCCGATTTCTTTACTGGAGTCTGGGGTGGCAAAGGGTTCGCAGCCGATTGTGCGTGACCTGACTGAGGAGCGCAGAGGAGGCCAGCGACGCACCAACGAACTATTACCCCAAGGCAGAGCATAAAGACCAGATAAGTGAGGAGCCAAAGTAATTATAATAATCCCTCGTGGCTGTTGCAGAACTCGGCTTAAATTGTTCTATTGCTGAGTAGCCACTTGGCAAGCGCCCGAGTTGGCGCTTCGGTGC
>NZ_BAABGZ010000021.1:0-63813 GCF_039541835.1 Hymenobacter saemangeumensis
GTCGAATACTTCAAACCTAGCCTGTTCACGCCGAACAGACTTTTTTTCTGCCTCATCTATACCCCGCAACTTAGGTTTGCTAGCAATCCACCGTAAATAAAATGCCCCGGCCGGGGCCGGGGCACAAAGCGGGGGGAGGGCTGGTTAAAACTGGCTGCGCACAAACTTATGCCGGGCATCGACCGGCAGCGGGTTGGCGCTGTACCACTCAACGAACTTATCCCACTGCCCCTGGCTCACCGTTCTCCACTTGATAAAGCTGTCTTCTTCGCCTTTCATCAGCAGCCAGTAGTTGTAGGCTTCGGCATGGCCCGCCTGGGCCATCTGCTGCTGGTAGTCAAACAGGATGTTGCGCGGGTGCTTTTCCTCATTCTTCAGCTGGTAGTAATGGCTGATGAAGTTGCTGCGAATGAGGTTGAGCGTGCGCAGGTTGACGGCCCGTTGCTGGCTCACGGCCAAGGCCATGGTGGTTCCGTAGGTAATGCTGTAGGGCATCTTGAATTTTTTGCCTTTGCCAAAATCCCCGATGCTCATCACGTGGCTGCTGAAGTTCACCGATACCGACGAGTCGGAGGGAAAGGTGATGCCGCTTTTGTAGGTGTCGTAGAGCAGCTTGCTCATCTCGGCCGTGCGTTTGGAGTTGCGTTCGAGGTTCATAAACAGCTCGCCGTACATCAGGCCCCACATCTTGGCCGAGGACGACAGGTACAGCTTGGCGGCCCAGTAGTAGTTGGAAGGAAATTGCGGTGCCAGCTCAATGCCTTTCTCGTAGTACTCCAGTGCCGGCTGGTACCGCTCCTGGCCCATCTCCATGTTGCCCATCTCCAGGTGTAGCGGGCCCGAGGCGGGGAATTTGTGTAGTCCGGCTTCGTAGGTGGCAATGGCCTTTTTGGCGTCGCCCGTCATGTCGTAGCTGTTGCCGAGCAGCTGAAAGGTTTTGTCGGAGCAGCTTTTATGGCGCAACAGCGGCTCGAGCAGGGAAATAGCCACTTTATACTCCTCCTGGCTGTAGTGGGCATAAGCCAGCTCGTAGGGGTAGTCGTAGCGGTTGGGGTCGAGCACCCGCGCCTCTTCGAGCAGCTTTATGGATTCAGGAATCTTACCGTTGTCCATGAGCTTAATGGCTTCCAAGCCTTTGGCCAGAGCCTGCTCCTTGGGCGATTGGGCGAAGCCCTGGGCTCCCAGCAACGCCAGGCCCGCAGCAAGTAGTAGTTTTTTCATTGATGAAAGGCAGGAATAGGAACCGTAACGGGCACCGGAACTGAGATAAAAGGCAGATGCCAAAGTACAGGTTAATTCACAGATGAGAATTGGCCTGTTGATGAAAGTAATATGCCCTCCAAGGGGCGCCTGCCACACCTTCAAGGTTACCTTTGAGCGGTCTGCTATTTGTGTTCTCCCTTTGCAATCCCCGTCCGCTCTTCCTTTGCCCGCTCCCGGCGGCCGGCCGCCGGGCCAAAACCGGCGCTGGGAAGAAGGGCTGCTCGCCGGCGCCATCACGCTGGTTTACCTGCTGTATCTGCTCACATCAGAGTACCAGAACCTGTACTACGATGCCGAAAACTACTGGCAGCTAAGCCACCGCTTCTACCAGCAGGGCCGCTTCAGCCTGTTGGGCTACGACGATGCCCTGCGGGGCTATGCTTACCCCTTGGTAAATTTTCTCTGCCTGGTGGTGCGCAAAGCGCTGGACTGGCCCGCCGTGCGGGTAGTGAAGCTTCTCAATGCCGGGCTGGCCGGGCTGCTGTTTGGGGTGGTGGGGCCGCGCCTGTGGCAGGCAGCAACGGACAGCCCCAGCCTGCCCTCGGTAGCCCGGCGCCTGCTCTGGGCCGCACTGGGCTTTGTGTTCTGGCGCGACTATTTCAGCTTTTCACTTTCCGACTTTCCGGCTGTACTGGCGTTGGGGGTGGCACTCTGGCAAGCCCAGCGGAGTACCGGATGGGCGGCACTGCTCACAGGGCTGGCGCTGGCGCTGGCGCTTAATGTGCGGCCCATCTACCAGATTTCGGCCCTACCCGTGCTGGGGCTCCTGCTGCTGGGCCAGCCCAAGCGGGCCTGGGCGGGCCGGCTGATGGCCTGCGGGCTGGGCCTGGTTTTTATTCTAGCTCCTCAGTGGCTGATTAACCGCCGACACTTCGGCGCAAATACGCCGCTGGTGCTTTCGCAGTCCAAGGAGCTGAACATTCATAACCTCTACCTGCAAAAGCTGAAGTGGGGCCTGCTGCACCTTAAGTACGAAGCCTCGGTAGGGCCGGGGCTGCCCACCGGCCAGCTATTGTTTCTGGACCAGGCCGGTGCCCAGGTGCTGCAAGAAGAGGGCCTGGACGACTTCCGTTCGCCGGGGCAGTACCTGCAGGTGGCGCTACGGCACCCGGGGCCTTTCCTGGCCACCTATGCCCGCCACCTGTTCGCCGGGCTCGACATCAGCCATCCCACGCCATACCTGCGGCGCTGGGAACCGTCGGCTTTGCTTAGCGGGCTGAATTATAGCCTCTGGTTCTGGGCCATGCTGGTGACGCTGGGAGGGAAGCGGCCCCGTCGGAAGGCGGCCCTGGTGCTGGCAGGCCTGCTGCTGCCCTGCCTGGCGGTGCTGCCCATGAGCATGGAGGTACGGTTTCTGCTGCCTTTGCACCTGCTGCTGCTGGCGCTGGTGGCCTTTGGGCCTGCGCCGGTTTGGGTGCTGCGAAGCAAGCGCCGGCTGCTGCTGGTAGCAGCCGCCTACGGAGTCTTTCTATTAGGTTGTTTTGCCTTATCAGCCAGTATCACGCGGGCAGTAGAGCCGCGGTTTCAGGGGTATCTGGGGTATGCCGTGCCGGGTAGCAAGCGGCCATAGCGCATGGTACCCCGAATTCCCTGCTGGGGTTCGGGGTACCACAAAAAGCCTGAGCTAATTTGCCTGAAAGAGCTGAGTGCTGAACTCAGCTACGCCCAATGCACGGGAGCCGCCCAGCCAGTCTTCGTGTAGTGCGGCCGCCCGGGCGGGCAATCCATGGTCTCCCCAGGCTGGCAAATCAATAATTGCCTACCGACAGCATAACCAGCGTGCAGGCTTCCTCGGTGCGGATGCCCTGGGCCTGGGCCCGCCGCTCCAGCTCGGGGTTTTCGGTGCCGGGGTTGAAGATGATGCGCCGGGGCTTCAGGCCCAGGATGTAATCGTACCAGGTGGGCTGGTTCTGCGGGCCCACGTAAAGCGTCACCGTGTCAACATCACTGGCTTCTGGCCGGTCGGTATGAATGTCGAGGCCGGCAACCTGGCCTTTACGAATACCCACCGGCACCACTTCGTGCCCGTGATTTTTCAGCATGTGAACCGCCCGGAACGAATAGCGGGAAGGATTGTCGGAGGCGCCGAGGACGAGGGTCTTTTTCATGATTTTATTGTTGTCAGTTGTTCGTTGTCAGTTGTCAGGTAGAAACAACAACCTTTTACGGTAAATGCATACACTTAACTGACAACTGACAACTGACAACTGACAACTGACAACGAACAACTGACAACTGACAACTGACAACCTACCAACTACCCACCAATTCCGTTACAGCTTCGGCACACCGCTCGCCGTCCATGGCCGCGCTCACAATGCCGCCCGCGTAGCCCGCGCCCTCGCCGCAGGGAAACAGGCCTTGCACTACCGGGTGCTGCAGCGTAGCGGCATCGCGCGGAATGCGCACCGGGGAAGAAGTACGGCTTTCCACGCCTACAATCTGCGCGGCGTTGGTGGCGTAGCCGGGAATTTTACGGCCGAAGTTCTCAAACCCCTGACGCAGGCGGGCAGCCAGGGTAGCGCCCAGCACCTCATCCATGCGCACGGGCAGCAGGCCGGGCTGGTAGGAGGTTTCCAGCAGCTCCGCCGATGCCTTGTTTTTGAGGAAGTCGCCCAGCCGCTGGGCCGGGGCCTGCTGGGTTCCGCCCGCGGCCAGGCAGGCCCGCTGCTCAATCTGCTGCTGAAAATGCAGGCCCGCCAGAGGCCCGTGCTGCTTTAGGTCCAGGTCGTCAAGCTCCACGGCCGCCACGATGCCGGAGTTGGCAAAGCGGGAGTCGCGGCGGCTGGGACTCATGCCATTCACCACCACTTCGCCGGGAGCCGTGGCGGCCGGCACAATAAAGCCACCGGGGCACATGCAGAACGAAAACACGCCCCGCTGCCGGCCCTTCACCTCCGTCTGATGCACCAGGGCATAGGAGGCCGCCGGCAGCAGCCCCCGCTCACGCCGCCGGTACTGCGCCTGGTCGATGAGGGACTGCGGATGCTCCACGCGCACGCCCAGGGCAAAGGGCTTGGCCTCAATGAGCACCCCGCGCCGGTGCAGCAGCTCGTAGATGTCGCGGGCCGAGTGGCCCGTAGCCAGAATGGTGGCGTCGGCCTCCAGGGCTTCGCCCGTGGCCGTCACCACGCCGCGCAGGTGGTTGTGGTCGAGAATGAGGTCCGTGACGCGGGTTTCGAAGCGCACCTCGCCGCCGGCGTCGGTAATGGCTTCGCGCAGGGCCTGCACCACGGCGGGCAGCTTGTTGGTACCGATGTGGGGGTGGGCATCTACCAGAATATCGGGGGTGGCGCCGTGCTGCACCAGGCGGCGCAGCACCCGGCCCACGTCGCCGCGCTTGGTGGCGCGGGTGTAGAGCTTGCCATCGGAGTAGGTGCCCGCGCCGCCTTCCCCGAAACAATAGTTGGAGTCGGGGTGCACGGTGTGCTCCTTGTTGATGGCGGCCAGGTCGCGGCGGCGGGCCCGCACGTCCTTGCCGCGCTCCAGCACAATGGGCTTTATGCCCAGCTCAATGCAGCGCAGGGCCGCAAACAGCCCGGCCGGGCCGGCTCCCACAATCAGTACTTTGCGCCGGGCCCGGCTTACGTCCGGATAAGTGAACCAGGGACCGAATAAGTCCTTGGGCGGGGCTTCGGTGTATACATCGGCCCGCAGGCGCACCAGGGGCTGCCGGCCCCGGGCATCGATGGAGCGGCGGCGCAGGTGCACGAAGTCGGCCTGGCCGGGGCGTAGGCCGGCATGTTGGAGAATGGCCTCGTAGCGGGCTAATTCATCGAAGGCTACCTCGGGGGCGAGGAGCAGCTCCAGTTCTTGCTTCATGGGTGGGAAGAGAGTTAGTCTTCAGCGGAAAATACAAAGGTCGGTGGCGGCGCCGGTTTAGCACAACGTAGCCTGGCGGATGGACGCCGGTATGCACTAACCAAGTGCGGGCCGGCATCGTTCTTTGCCGCATGACAACATCGCCGCCCGCCGCCATTTCCCGCCTGCGCTCCATTCTCAGCGGCTCCATCGGCAACCTGGTGGAGTGGTACGACTGGTATGCCTATTCCGCTTTCGCCCTCTACTTTGCGCCCGTCTTTTTTCCTAAAGGCGACGCCACGGCCCAGCTGCTGAACACGGCGGCCATCTTTGCCGTGGGCTTTCTGATGCGCCCATTGGGCGCCTGGCTGCTGGGAGCCTACGCCGACCGCCACGGGCGCCGGGCCGCGCTGCTGCTGTCGGTGCAGCTCATGGCCGGTGGCTCCGTGCTGATTGCGGCCACTCCCGGCTACCAGACCATTGGCGTGGCCGCGCCGGCCCTGCTGCTGCTGGCCCGCCTGCTGCAGGGCCTGAGCGTGGGCGGCGAGTACGGCACCTCGGCCACTTACCTGAGTGAGATGGCCGGCGCCAGGCACCGCGGCTTTTGGTCCAGCTTCCAGTACCTGACCCTGATGGGCGGGCAGCTGGTGGCGCTGCTGGTGCAGCTGGGCCTGCAGCAGCTGCTCAGTACCGCCCAGCTCGAAGCCTGGGGCTGGCGCGTGCCCTTTGTCATCGGAGCCCTGGCCGCCCTCGGCGCGCTCTACCTGCGTAGCCACATGGGCGAAACAGCCGCGTTTGAGCAGCAAAAATTGGCCGACCCGGCCAGTCAGCATCGCAAACCGGGCCTGCCCGACCAGATGCGCCTGCTGATGCAGCACCCCAAGGCCGTCCTGTCAGTGGTGGGCCTTACGATGGGAGGGACCCTGGCCTTTTACACCTTTACCACCTATGCCCAGAAGTTTCTGGTAAATACCACCGGCTTTTCCAAGGAGCAGGCCACGCTCATATCCTTTGTGGCAATGGCAGTGGCCTTGTTTTTCCAGCCCTTGCTGGGGGCGGTTTCGGATAAGATAGGCCGGCGGCCGGTGCTGCTGTTCTTTGGCATCGGCGCCACGCTGGGCACCGTGCCGCTGCTGCGTATGCTGGCCACCACCCAGGCCCCGGGCACGGCTACCGGACTGCTGATTCTCGCGCTTTTTGTAGTGAGCGGCTATACTTCCATCAATGCCGTAGTCAAAGCCGAGCTTTTTCCAACCGAAATCCGGGCCCTGGGCGTAGGCCTGCCCTTTGCTCTGACAGTCGCTATTTTCGGCGGCACCGCCGAGTACCTGGCTCTCTTCGCCAAGGAGCAAGGCGTAGAAGAGTGGTTTTACTGGTATGTGACGGCCTGCGCCCTGCTCTCGCTGCTGGTGTACTGGCGCATGCCCGACACCAAGCAGCATTCGCGCATGGCAGCTGATTAGGTTGTCAGTTGTCAGTTGTCAGTTGTCAGTTGTCAGTTGTCAGTTGTCAGTTGTCAGTTGTCAGTTGTCAGTTGTCAGTTGTCAGTTGTCAGTNAGTTGTCAGTTGTCAGTTGTCAGTAATAATTCTATATGACAATCTTACAACTGACAACGAGCAACTGACAACTAACAAATCAAACCGACTTCATGGACGAGTCTTCGTCTGAGCGGGCTTTGCCGGAGTTGGGAAAACCGTTGGTAAGGCTGCCCAGGTTGGCGTGCGACTTTGAGGCATTGTCGAACACCTCGGTAAGCATGGCGGCAATGGCCTGCGCTACTTCTGGTCCGTTGCGGGCAATGGTGCCGCTGAGCACGTTGTAATAAAAGGACGCCATGGTGTCGGCGTCCCACAGGCGGCCCATGTTTTCGTGTACGCCCCGCAGCTGGTCGAGGGTCTTGTCGATGATTTTCTGGTCGGTCTGGTCCATAGGTTAGAAAGAAATGGGTGTCTTTCTTACGGACAAGCGGCGTTCTAGGTGTCCTGCGCCTGCTTTATACCGACCCGGTTGCGGGATACTTAAGTAGTACTGTACTTGCGCGGTTGCGTTATTCGGGGTCTGGTCCGGGACTTACCTTTGTGCTGTCGCACGGTTACTCCACCTCACCACACGGTTGCCCCTGAAAAGGCGAAACCCCGGTTGGTGAGACAACCGGGGTTTCAAAGAAGCAGGTGGATAAGCACCTAAACTTCTTTCCTGGAATGAAAAAGGAACGTGCGAAAAAACTACTTCAAGCAGTCGGCAAGGCTGTTTTGCTGGGGTTTGTAAGCGGGGCAGCCAAGGCCATTGGCCTGTTGCTGCTCACTCATCTGCTTCAGCGGTAGTTGGGTAAGGGGTTGGGCCGAGTGCCCGGCCCCTTATTTTTTGCCTGGCAAATATACACTTGCCATTGCAAAGGCATAACGCTCAGCTGAAAGAGTTGGTTGCGCTACCGCGCCGGTACCGTGGGCTCGTAATCGGGGGGCAACCGGATATTCCGGTTGCGGAGACACTGGTTGGGGGTGTGGATAGGAAGGCAGAGCGAGTGTCGCAGCTTGCCTGCACCGGCTGAATGCCGCTTACCTAAATCTGACCCGCACCGGTTTTTTACCATCATCAGTGGGGTAAAGTACGGAGAACCAAAGTGGCTTTAGGCGCTTTTGGGCAGTAGTATAGCCAATTAGTTCACCTTTTGCTACGCGTTGGCCAATGGCTACTGTGGCACTTTGCTGCCGTAGGTAGTGGTACCAGGCGTAGCTGCCGTCGTCATGAAAAACAATAATATAATTACCCGATTCAGACGTGTTCTTTGCTACATCCGCCTTGATTTGAGCCACAATGCCTTCTCGCGCTGCGAGCACAGGGGAATTGGCCGGTAGTTTAAAGTAAAAGTTGAGGCTATCGGGTGTGGTATTTACTTCGATAGCGAGTGTTCCTGCCTTTCGAAAAGGAAGCCCATAGTGGTAGGTAGTATCAGGCCTGTTGCCGGTGCATATGCCCATTTGAGCATCAAACTCGTAATGCCAGGCGTTGTCCCAGGGCTTTTCAGGGATAAACGTTACAATGGGCCGTGGGGCTTTGCTGGGAAAAACCACCAGCCTAGCGGGCAGGGCCAGGGAACTGCGCATATTGCGCAATTCAGCCCGTAAGTGAATGGTATAGGGCACAAAGCCCCGGTTCTCGGCCAGGATAAGGACACTGCCGTCCTTGTTTTCTTCATGAAATACCCTGGCTAATGGAGCCTGCCCGGCTGCCTGCAAACTCAGGCAGAGGCCGGCCAGCAGCAGTATAGCTCTAAGCATCGTGCTACCTCAAAAGCTATACTGGCGCTACCGCGCCGGCACAGTTTCCTCCAGCACCTGCTCTACCCAGCTCTTCCCCCAGTCTTCCAGCTCCTGCGCGCTCCAAATCTGGGGGTAGAAGATGCGGCGCTGAAACTTGGGAGGCAGGTAGTTGCGCCAGTTGGTGCCGCCCGTGGCAGGCACGTCGGCGGGGTTGCGCTGCAGGTAGCGCACGGCCGACTTGAAGTGCATCAGCGGCCAGTTGATGTTGACGTTCACATCGAGCTGTTTCAGGGCCCGGATAAGGCGGGGGTGGTGGCGGTCTTCTTCGGAGAGGCGCTGCACCACGGCCCACACGTTGCGGTCGTGGTAGGCCCGGGCATGGCGCACCAGCACATCAGAGTACTTTTTTTCAAACTCCACCAGCGTCAGGGCTTTGGCGCCGGTATCTTCTACTGTGGCGCCGGCCTTCCAGTAGATGCAGCCGAACATCTGCTCGTGGTCGGGCGTCTGGCCCAGGGCCTTGCGCTTTTCCTGGTCGGTGAGGTTCTCCAGGGCCGTGCTGGCAATCTCAATCATGCGGTACTGCACGCTCTGAAAGCCCGAGGCCGGCATCAGGGCCATGCGGAAGTTGAGAAACTGCTGCTTGTCCATGCCGTCGACCATCACGTCGAAGGAGTCAATCAGGTTCTCGAAGTAGCGGTTGATGCGGCCCAGACGTAGCACTACTTCGCCCAGGGTAGGTTCCTTTGGCTCACCAATCTGCTCGTACTCGCACAGGCAGAGCTTGAAGTAGAGCTCGGTAATCTGGTGGTACATGATGAAAATCCGTTCGTCGGGCAGCTTGGTCAGCGGCCGCTGCAGCGAAAGCAGGGTTTCCAGCTCAATGTAGTCCCAGTAGTTGATGTAGTCGGCGTAGTACAGGCCTTCGAGGTAGGAGGCCAGGTCCTGGCCGTCGGGAGCATATTTCTCTTGTAGGCGGCGCAGCTGGGTGAGCACGGCCGGCGAAAACTCGTCCGAGATGGGGTGGGCGGACATGGGTGGTGTGAGGGTTTGGTGGGTGGGGTGGGGCTGGCAAATATCGTTAAAATAAGAAGGAATACGCCCTAGGTTACGAAACCAGTGCAACTTTTTCCCCATAGTACGGTCTATAGGCGTTTTGCTCTCAGGAAAGTAATAGCTTTTCTTTTTTAATCACCGGCTTGTGGGGGGTAAGGGGGCAAAAAACGCGGTGGTTTCCGGCAAACCCGCTACTTTTGGCCTGCGCCGTCCAATGCGGCCAAGCTCACCACCTCCCCGCAGCCGGCCTGGCGCCGGCCCTGCCAATGGCTGAAAAATCCAGCATTTTCGATATGATAGGGCCGGTGATGATAGGGCCCAGCTCTTCGCACACGGCCGGTGTGGTACGTATCGCCCGGGCCGCTATCCGCATTCTGGGCTCCTTGCCCACCGAGGCCGTCATCACGTTTTACAACTCATTCGCCCGCACCTACGAAGGCCACGGCTCCGACCGCGCCATCGTAGCCGGCCTGCTGGGCTTTGCTACCGACGACACCCGCATCCGTACGGCCTTCGACCACGCGGCCGAAGCCGGGCTGAAGTACACCTTCCAGAGCGTGGGCAATGCGTCGACCATGCACCCCAACACCATTAAGGTGCAGGCGACCGACGCCCGCAGCGGCCGCAGCGTGGAAGTGCTTGGCCAGAGCCGGGGAGGGGGCGTCATCCGCATCGTGGAAGTAGACGGCTTTCCTTCCGACTTCTCGGCTTCCCTGCATACGCTCATCGTCGATGCCGACGACGTGCCGGGCTCCATTGCGTTCATTGCCTCGGTTATTGCCCACGACGACTGCAACATTGCCACCATGTTTGTGTCGCGCAAGGGCAAGAACGACGCCGCCCGGCAGTTTATCGAGATGGACAGCCCCATCAAGGAAATCACGCTGGCCTACCTGCGCCAGCTGAGCTGGGTGCACCACATCACTTACATCCCCACGCTGGACTAAGCCCGGGCAACCCCTGGGCTTGAAAAAACATCTACCTACGCGCCTGTGCTGCCACCAATCCGGCAGTTTCGCTATTCTATGATACGTACAGCTTTTGCCTGGGCAGCCAGGGCCACCGGCCAGATTTCGGGAACATCATGTGGCCGGCGCCCCCTGGCTGGGGCTGCGCTGCTGGCGAGCCTGCTTGGCAGCCACAGCACGCTGGCCCAGACGCCCACCGTTCCCCCTACGCCAGGCTTACCTGCTGCCCCGGTAGCGGCAGCAGTACCAACAGGCCCTTGGACCCTGCAGCAGGCTGTAAACTATGCCCTGGAACATAACCTGAATGTGCGCCAGTCCGACCTGCAAACCAGCCAGCAGGAAGCGCAGCAGCGCCTGAACCGGGCCGCCCTGCTGCCCACGGCGGGCATCAGCGCCACCCAGGGCTTTAACTTCGGTACCAACCGCGACCCGTTCACCAACCAGTTTCAGCAGCTGAACGTGCGGTCCAACAACTTTTCGGCGACTACGCAGCTGACCTTGTTCTCGGGCTTCCAGCTGCGCAACGCCATTAAGCAGGGGGATGTGGAGGCCCAGGCCACCCGCCTCGATGCCCAGAAAGCGCGCAACGACCTGTCGCTGAACGTGGCGTCGTCTTACCTGCAGCTGCTGCTGGCCCAGGAGCTCATTCGGGCTTCGGAAGCGCGCATTAGCAGCACGCGCCAGCAGGTAGAGCGCAGCGAGAAGCTGCTCAAGGCCGGCGCCGTGGCCGAGGGCAACGTGCTCGACAGCCGCGCCCAGCTGGCCAGTGAGGAAAGTGCGCGCATAACGGCGCAGAACCAGCGCGACCTTGCCCGCCTCAGCCTGGTGCAGCTGCTCAACCTGGACCCGGCCAGCGCCAGTCGCTTCGAGGTGCAGGCGCCCGCTTTGCCCAACCCCGACGCTTTTGTCGCGACCGGGGATGGGGCCGACCCCAACGCCACCTTTGAGATTGCCCGCCAGCAGCAGCCCGACATCAAGGCGGCCGAGCTACGCATCGAAAGCGCCCGGCGGGGCCTGGAAATTGCCCGCGGGGCCCACTACCCCCGTCTGACGATGGCTGCCGGGGTGCAGTCGGGCTTTTCGTCGGTGCGCAACCAGCAAACCCGGGTGGGGGATGAAACCTTCACGGCCCCCATTTTTCAGGTTGACGCTGCCGCTCCGGGTGGCTTGCGCCCTTCGCCTTACGTGTTTGTAAGCAGCCAGCCCAAGTTTGAGCGACTTCCTTATAAGTTTCTCGACCAGCTGGCCGACAACCGCGGGGAGTTTATTCAATTCTCGCTGAACGTTCCCATTCTGAACGGGCTGCAAACCCGCGTGGGCGTGCAGCGGGCCCAAATCACCATTCAGCAGGCCGAGCTGCGCTCCGAGCAAACGAAGCTGCAGCTGCGCCAAACCATTCAGCAGGCCTACGCCGACGCCCTGGCAGCCCAGCGGCGCTTTTCGGCGAGCTCCCGTCAGGTAGAAGCCCTGACCCTGGCCTTGCGCAACGCCGAAATCCGATTCAACAACGGCCTGCTCAACGGCACCGACTTCAACATCGCCCGCAACAACCTCACCGCCGCCGAGTCGGATATGATTCAGGCTAAGTACGAGTTTGTGTTCCGCCGCAAGGTGCTTGATTTCTACCAGGGCAAGCCGCTGACACTTTAAGGCATGGGGGAATGGTGGAATGCGTGAGTGGGTGAAGGAATTATTACCCAACTTTCACTCCCTAATGCCCTTCCAGCTCATTCACCCATTCACCCATTTACCCATTCACTCATTGATTTCGTGAAAAACAACCGTTTACTGTTTGTACTGCTGGGCATCGTCGTGCTGATGCTGGTGGGGTATGTTGTTGCCAAAAAGCAGGGCTGGGTGGGCAAGCCCAATGGCGTGGAGGTGCTGGTGGCCAAAGCCGGCCCGGCCAACATCGTAGAAAAAGTAAGCGCCTCGGGCAAGGTGCAGCCCGAAACGGAAGTTAAAATCTCGCCCGACGTATCCGGTGAAATCACCGAGCTTTATGTGCAGGAAGGCGACTCGGTGCGAAAAGGCCAGCTGCTGCTGCGCATCCGGCCCGACAACTACCAGGCCATGGTGAACATGCAAAGCGCCCAGGTAAACACCCAGCGCGCCAACGTGGGCCAGGCCCAGGCCCGGCTGCAGCAGCTTATTGCCAACGCCCGGCAGGTGGAGCTCACGTACCGCCGCAATGCCTCGCTCTTCAAGCAGAAGGTGATTTCCCAGGCCGAGTACGAGTCGAGCCGCGCCACGTACGAAGCTTCCCAGGAAGAAATCAACAGTGCCCGCCAGCAGATACGGGCCGCCCAGAGCACGGTAAGCAGTGCCCAGGCCTCGCTGGAGGAAGCCCGTAAAAACCTCAACAAAACCACCATATATGCACCCGTAAGTGGCACGGTGAGCAAGCTCAACGTGAAGAAGGGCGAGCGGGTGGTGGGCACCACGCAGATGGCCGGCACGGAAATCATGCGCATCGCCAACCTCAACAACATGGAAGTGCGCGTGAATGTGAACGAGAACGACATCATCAACGTGCACCTCGGCGACTCGGTGGAAGTTGAAGTGGACTCCTACGCCAGCAAGGATGAAAAATTCCGCGGCCTCGTCACCAACATCGCCAACACAGCCAAGGACGCCCTCACGGCCGAAGCCGTAACCGAGTTTGAGGTGCGCATTCGCCTGCTGCCCGAAAGCTACCGCCACCTGGTGCGCGTGGTGAACAAGCAAACGGTTGTGCCCTTCCGCCCGGGCATGACGGCCTCGGTCGACATCATCACCGACCGTAAGTCGGGCGTGCTGAGCGTGCCGCTGGCGGCCGTTACCACCCGCTCCGATTCCAGCGCGGTGAAAAAAGCGAGCGGCAGCGCCGACCGCGGCCCGGCGAAAGCCGAGCTGGTAGACCCCACTGCCTCGGCGCCCAAGGTGGAGATTGAAGAAGTGGTGTTTGTGGTGAAAAACGGCAAGGCCGTGCTTACGCCCGTAAAAACAGGCATCAGCGACTTCCAGAACATCGAAATCCTGCGGGGCCTGCAGGCCGGCGACCAGGTAGTGAGCGGCCCCTTCCGTGCCGTAGCTAAAACCCTGAAGAATGGCTCGGTAGTGGACATTAAGGATGCCAAGAGCCTGAATAAGGAAGCCCTTAAAGAGGGCCCGGAGGATAAGTAAGCTTCTGGCCACTCCTCGGCGATGCGACCAATTCTGCCTCTTAGCTAAGGAGCGGGATTGGTCGTTTCAGCGAAAAGATGCGCCGAATTCCGTTCTTTTACAGTGTTCTGGTTATGTGCTGCCGGCGTAACCACCCCGGTTGTCGCATTTGCGACAACATCCCCTCCTTGGTAAGGAGGGGAGTTTCGTTCTGCTTACCATTTCTTACTCACTGTTAACTGCTCATTGTTAACTGCCAATTGCCAATCCCACCTTGGAAAAAGTTGCCATGCTTGGCGGGGGCTCCTGGGCCACCGCACTTACGAAAATCCTGTCGGAAAACGGCGCGCGCGTCGACTGGTGGCTGCGCTCGAAAGACGACGTGCAGCACCTGCTGCGCACCCGCCACAACCCGCGCTACCTCTCGGCCGTGCAGTTCGACCTGAACAGCGTGTACCCGACCACCGACCTGGAAGATGCCATTGAGGAAGCCGACTGGCTGGTGCTGGCCGTGCCCGCCGCCTTCGTGCAGCCCGTGCTCGACAAGCTCGACCGCGGCGCCCTCAAGCACAAGCGCGTGGTATCGGCCATCAAGGGCATGATTCCAAGTAAAAACCTGCTGGTGACCGACTACGTGGCCGAGCGGTTCCGCCTGGCCCACGCCCAGCTGGGCGTAATTGCGGGGCCCTGCCACGCCGAGGAAGTGGCCCTGGAAAAGCAGAGCTACCTCACCATTGGCTCGCCCGACGCCGGGCTGGCCCTGGACTTCTGCGACATGCTGCGCAACCGCTACGTGCGCGCCTACCCCGCCGCCGACCTCGACGGCATCGAGTACTGCGCCGTGATGAAGAACATCATCGCCCTTACCGGTGGTATTGCCCACGGCGTGGGCTACGGCGACAACTTCCTGGCCGTGCTGGTAAGCAACGCGGTGCAGGAGATTCGTCGCTTCCTGCAGGCCATCAGCCCGCAGCCGCGCGACCTTTCGGCCTCGGCTTACCTCGGCGATTTGCTGGTGACGGCTTACTCTCAGTTTTCGCGCAACCGTACTTTCGGCAGCATGGTGGGCCGCAGCTACACCGTGAAATCGGCCCAGCTGGAGATGAACATGGTGGCCGAGGGCTACTACGCCGTCAAAAGCATCTACGAGCTCAACCGCAAGCTCAACGTGCACATGCCCATTACCACTGCCGCCTACCGCGTGCTGTATGAGAAGGTGGCCCCGCAGGTAGAGATGGAGCTGCTGAAGGAGCAGCTGCGCTAGCAGTACGCAATGTGTTTTTTCGTCAACTGACCAATCCACAACACCTCACCAATGGGAGCCTGGGGACACCGCAATTTTGAGAACGACCCGGCCGCTGACCTGGCGGACGAGTTTACCGACATGCCCGGCGAAGTAGTGCTGCTGGAGGCACTATCGGTGATTGAGGAAATAGGCGAGGAAGGCGGCATCATCGAAGCCGACGATGCCAGCGCGGCCCTTGCGGCCGCCGAAATCGTGGCTGCCGCCCTGGGCCGGCCGGGCCCCGATTTGCCGCAGGACGTCATGGCGGCGGTAGCGCAGCTCGACCTGGGCGAAGACTCCGAGCTTCAGGAAATGGCCCAGGAAGCCGTGGAAGCCATGCTGCGGGCCTCCGAGCTGAAAGAGCTGATGCAGGAAGGAGCCGATTACGATAGATGGGTGGCCGTCCAGCAGGATTTGCTGGCCCGTCTGCAGTAGCCATACGAACAGCCATGGAGCGTTTCAGGAAGTGGTGGTTTTGCTCGCTTGGAGCGGCCGCCGCCAACTGCCTGCTGATTGCGGCCACCATGCTGTGGCTGGGCAAGCCCTGGTGGCTTACGAAGCAGCCGGCTTATGGCTGGACCATCTACCCGCCACTATCGGCTTTGCCGCCAGAACAGGCCTTGCAAGCAGACCCCATTTTGGGCCCTTATTATACAATCTTGTATAACGGCATGCTCTTCGCCGCCGTTGTAATGGGAGCCCTGGCATTAGCAATGTGGCTGCTGGCGCTTTATTATCGATTGCGAAGCGGGGCGCAGCAACGCTTCTTTGCAGTGCCTGTGCTGCTGCTAATTCCCCTACTGGTGCACATGCTGGGTTTTACGTATCAACTATACCGGACCCCAACCACAAATTTCAATTACGAAGAGCTGGCAGGAAATGAGTTCCGGGTATATGGGCAGGGTCGGCCTCAGCCGGATTCAGTAAAATACCAGGTAGATTCCTCGTCATCTGACTCAACCGAGTAAGACTTTCCTATGCCACCTTGGCTCCCCTTAGCCCTGCTCACGGCGCTGTGCCTGGCTTTGTACAACTTCTTTATCAAGCTGGCCTCGGCCCACGTGCCGGCGGCCGTAGGAGCCGTGGTGCTGCAGCTGGTGGCCGCGGCCCTGGGCGGGCTGTGGCTGCTGCAGCTGAAGTGGCAGGGGCAGCCGCTGCCGGTTTCGGGCAAGGGCCTGGGCTTGGCGGCCGCGGCCGGGCTGGGAGTGGGGCTGGCCGAGATTCTGACTTTTATCGTGTTCAGGCGCGGGGTTCCTTCTTCGGTAGGGACACCGGTGATTGTGGGCGGCTCGGTGCTGCTCACGGCCCTGCTGGGCCTGCTCTTGCTGCGCGAAGCCCTGAGCTGGCCACAAGCCGCGGGGCTGCTGCTGATTGTGGCTGGTATTGCCCTGCTGGCCCGGGGCCACTAAAGGGCCTGCCATGCCCGCAAGGAAGGGAATTCTGGTCGGCGTGCGTGGGCTGTTTGCGGGCAAAATTTGGGCATTGGCGGGTGGAAGTAGGTATTTTTCCTAAACATCTGCCACCTTTGCCTGTAGTGTACCGAGGTCCTCCGGGGCCCTCTGCCGCGTCAATTTCCAAGTTTTTTACCATAAACCTTACTACTATGAGCGACAACCAGTCTGGCAACGGCCACTCGCCGGCCGATGGCACGGGCACGGCCGTGAATGGCACCGGCTCCTCGCACGACGGCCGCATGGCCGACGGCGAAAACGCCCAGACCCTGACCACGCGCCAGGGACACCCCATCTACGACAACCAGAACACCCGCACCGTGGGCAACCGCGGCCCGGCTACGCTGGAGAACTACCAGTTTATTGAGAAAATCAGCCACTTCGACCGCGAGCGAATTCCCGAGCGCGTGGTACACGCCCGCGGGGCCGGCGCTCATGGCGTATTCGAAGCCTACGGCAAAGTGGGTGATGAGGCCATTGAAAAATACACCCGCGCCAAGCTGTTCAGCCAGAAAGGCAAAGAGACCCCGGTGTTTGTGCGGTTTTCCAGTGTTATTCATGGCGGCCACTCCCCCGAAACCCTGCGCGACCCCCGGGGCTTTGCGGTGAAGTTCTACACCGAAGACGGCAACTGGGACCTGGTGGGCAACAACCTCAAGGTGTTCTTTATCCGCGATGCCATGAAGTTTCCGGATATGGTGCACGCGCTCAAGCCCGACCCGGTGACCAACCGCCAGGACGGAGGCCGCATCTTCGACTTCATGAGCAACACGCCCGAGTCGCTGCACATGCTCACCTTCCTGTTTTCGCCCTGGGGCATTCCGGCCAACTACCGGCAGATGCAGGGCTCGGGGGTGAACACCTACAAGTGGGTAAACAAAGACGGCGTGGGCGTACTGGTGAAGTACCACTGGGAGCCCATGCAGGGCATTAAAAACCTGACCCAGCCCGAAGCCGAAGCCATACAGGCCAAGAACTTCAACCACGCCACCGAAGACCTGTACGAAGCCATTGAAGCCGGCAACTTCCCGCAGTGGGAGCTGCGCGTGCAGATTATGAGCGACGACGAGCACCCCGAGCTGGACTTCGACCCGCTCGACGACACCAAGCTCTGGCCCGAAGACCAGTTCCCCCACCTGCCCGTGGGCATGATGACCCTGAACCGCAACCCCGAAAACTACTTTGCCGAAGTCGAGCAGGTGGCCTTCGGTACCGGCGTGCTGGTGGATGGCCTGGATTTCTCCGACGACAAGATGCTGCAGGGCCGCACCTTCTCGTACTCCGACACCCAGCGCTACCGCGTGGGCCCCAACTACCTGCAGCTGCCCATCAACGCGCCCAAAAAGCACGTGGCCACCAACCAGCGCGATGGCCAGATGACTTACCACGTCGATGTGGCGCCCAAGCAGAATCCTCACGTCAACTACGAGCCCAGCTCGCTGAACGGGCTGACGGAGAGCCCCCGCGCCGGAGCCGACCACGAGCCCACGTACCAGGGGCGCCTGGTGCGGCAGAAAATTGACCGCCGCGGCGACATCGATTTCAAGCAGGCCGGTGAGCGCTGGAACCTGCACACCGACCTGGAGAAAGAAGACCTGGTGAATAACCTGTGCGATGCCCTGAGCGCGGCAACCAAGGAAATCCAGGACCGCATGGTGGAGCTGTTTTCCAAGTGCGACGCCGAATATGGTCGCCGCGTGCGCGAAGGGCTGGACCGCATTGCGCACAACCCCAGCGCGGCCACGAGCCGCTACATGGGCCGTCGCCTGCGTCCGGCCGGCAAAGAAGCCGAAGCAGTTCGTCAGGCCGAAGAAATAGCCCACGACGCCAAGCCGTACTAATTGGCGAATCGCAGTCCAATAAAAAAGGGCGCTGCTTCGGCAGCGCCCTTTTTTATTGGCTCAGGGTCGACGGGGAAGAGCAAAAATCTCCACATCGGCATTGCGGTAAGCAGGCGGGAAGGAGATAGGCGGCTGGAACATGCCGCGCTTGTTGGGAAAGGCTACCACGTAGGCATAGCGCACGCTGTCGACTTTGGCATCGTGAAATTGCCAGCGGCGACCCGGGGTAAGCGAATGCGCGTAGAAGCGGAAAAACAGGTTATGAGTAGGCTCCGGAATCAGCACGGGGCCGGGGGGCTGGGCAGCCAGCCAGGCAAGGGCACTGCGGTAGGAGGCATTAGACGAGCGGTAAGCCTGGTTTTGCCTTTCGATGGACCAGGCCTGGTAGCCGATATAGCCCAGGGCCAGGAGGAGCATACTTCCCGGCAGGAAACGCTGCCGGGGCCAGCGGTCGAGAACCCAGTTCAATACCAGCGCAGCCAGAATAAACAGGAAGAAGGCCTTGAACAGCAGCACCCGCTCCGGGGGGAACACGTGCTTGACCATCAACACCGCGTAGGGAACCGCTACAAACCACAGTGCCGGCTGCGCCAGCTGCCGCAGCCAGGTGCGTTGGTTCGAGGGAAGGCGGCCTTGGTTATCCAGGCGCTGCAGCCCGGCAAGACCCAGCAGAACGGCCAGGGTAAGCAGCCCGCCCACGGTGCGCTGCCCGGCCAGAAAGCCCTCCGAATACCAGAGGTAGGCCGGTAGCCCTCGCCAGAACTCCTCAAAGCCCCGGGAGGCCACGAAACCATTTTCAAAAAACAGCTCCGGTCCCGAAATCAGCAGTAAGGGGGCATATAAGGCCAGGGTGGCGGCTACGGTTGTAGCTCCAACCAGAAGCAGGGCCAGCAGGTATTTGCCGGCGCGGGAAAGTAAAAACAGCAGGCCCAGCCAGGAGTAGGCCGATGCCAGCACCAGCGCGAAGGTGGGAATGGTGTAGCTGCCTAGTATGCCGCCGCCCAGCAGCCCAGCCCAGGCCAGGCGGGGGCGCTGTGGGCTTTCACTCAGCGCCAGCGTACTGAAAAACACCAGTCCCGCCAGCACCGTCAACAGCCAGTAGCCCCGGCCTACGCCTGCATGGTATAGGCTTAGCTGCAGCCAGCCAAACCCGGCCGTAGCCAGCAGCGCCACCCGAAAGCTGCTTTGCCGCAGCAGCAGGCCAAACAGCCACACGGTTCCTGCCGTGCTGACCAGCAGCACCGGCAGGCGCATGCAAAACCAGAAGCCCGGGTAAAGCTGATAGAACAGCCAGCTTAGGGTGTTGGCCAGCACGTGGTTGTTGGGAATGGGGTAGTAGCCCCCCACCGCCAGCAGCCCTTTGCTTACAAACACCTCGTAGGAAACGGCGTCGTCGTACTCCGGATTGCGCAGGCTGAAGTAGAGGCGGGTGCCGGTGAGGAGCGCCAGCAGGCCCAGGGCCAGCCGGCGCTGCCCCGGGGCCAGCCGGCGCAGGCACTCCCGGAATGATGCCCCATGGCTCAGCAGCTCAACCTTGAGGCGGGCAATTTCCTGTTGAAGCTTAGGCGGCCGCGCCAAAGCAAGAGTAGCTGCCGCCAACAGGGCGGCAGTTAGCGCCAGCCCGGCTCGGGCATTTTCGTATTCCGCCAGCGTAAAGGGCCTGATGTGCCAGGCATAGAATGGAAAAACCCGGTCCAGGGCCCGGGCTTCTTCCCAACTGCCGCTGCTGAGCAGCAGCGCGGCATAGCCGGTGCAAGCCAGCAGGGCGGCGCAGGTAAGAAGCAGAAAAAAGCGGAAAGACGGCATTCAGTGCTAAGCGTACGGCAAAATTCAGCGGACCCGGGCATAAATCGTCACCAGCTGGTCGCGGTACAAAGCCCGATAAGCCTTTTGCTGCGCAAAGTTTGCCCGCAGCCTGTTATTCACCACCAGCCAGTCGTAGCCCGGGCCTGGCACCGGGTTTCGGCTGGAGTGAAGCAGCAGCTGACTGGCAGGAGGTAGCTGGCGGGAGTAATGCGCGAAAAACAACTCGTGCAGCGGAGCATTCAGCCACACTTTAGTTGGCTGAGGCTTCCCGGCATGCTGCTGAATAAACCAGAATGCCTGGGTAAGCTGCCGGGTTTCGCGCTGGGAGGCCTGCACCTGGGCCTGGTGCTGATAGAGGCGGTAGCCACCTGTAAGCAGCACAGCGGTCAGCAGGGGCAGATAAAGGCGCCGGAGCTGGCAAAGCAGGCGGGGCTGCAAAATCAGCAGGGCCAGCAGCAGGTAGCCAAAGTACGTGAGGTAGAGCAGCACCCGGGTAGGCGCATACACGCGCTGGGCCATCATCATCGGCAGGGGCAAAGCCAGAAGCAGCCAGGCCAGGAAGGCCGTGTTTCGGCGCGGGCCAGCCGGCAGCAAGCACCGCACTGCGGCTGCGCCAAGGCAGGCAGCCGCCAGCCACCACGGCCCGCTGATGCGCAGTGAGGGGCCAAACAGCTCGGCTGCGGTTTCATACAATACCGCCCGGAACGGGGGCCAGAAGTCCGCTGCGGCTTTGCTGGCCACGTAGCGGTTGCCCAGAAGCTGCTCCCAGCCAGACACCATTCCTACGGGTAGGTAAAGCACCAGCGTAAGCAGCAGGATGAAGGCGCCGGCGGCTGCTAATGCCGGGAGCTGGCCGGCGCGCCGCTGCAGCAGCAGGCCGCTCCCAAGGCCCAGGCCAAGGGCCGCCAGCGGGTAGGCATAAGAAGGCACGCAATAAAGCCCCAGCACGCTGCTAGCCAGAAAAGCGAGCCAGGCCAGATGGGGGAAGCCGGCTGGACGCCTTAGCAGCTCGAGCACGGCAAAAAAGCCGGCCTGCACCAGGCAGAACTGCAGAAAGTACCCCCGGCCCACGGCTGCATAGTACGCCCACAGGGGGCTAAGGCCCACCAGGCCAGTTATTAGTAATGCCAGGCGCAGACCAGTTAGCCGAGCCAGTAAAACCAGGCCCACTGCCGTACCGGCCGAGCCCAGCACGAGCGTGGGCAGGCGCATTACCAGCCGGGGGGAAAGGCCCAGCTGCGCCAGCGGCCAGGCCAGCAGGTTGTAGAAAATATGGTTGTTGGGAATGGGATAAAAGCTCGTAACCGACAACAGGCCCGGCCGGACAAAGAAGTCATACGAGGCTATTTCATCCGTGCTCAAAGGGTAGTTGAGCATGTACCAGGCTCTTACCAAGAGCAGCAAAGCTGTCAGCGCAAGGCATAGGGCTTTGGCCTGGAGTGGCAGGCGCTTCCACCAGGCCAGCGAGCGGGTAAAAAGCAGGGAGGCCTCGGCTTTCAGGCGGGCCACGGGACGATGCCGGCGGTGCAGCCACACGGCTGTTGCCACCCCGCCGGCTCCAGCCAGGGCCAGCAGGCTGCGCAGCCACTGCAGCCGTTCTGCCGTGAGGGCCAGCGGCAGCTGCCGGTATCCGTTCTCATGGTACACCAGGTTGCCCAGGGCCTGTAGCTGCGCATACGTGCTGCTTCCGTAGAGCAGCCCCAGCGCCATTCCGGAAAAAGCCAGTCCCAGCGCCGCCACAAAAGCCAGCAATGGAAGCGCAGGCAAGTCCTTTGTTCCGGGCCCGGGTACTAATCGTGCAGGTATGTTCGTCACCGACCCGGGCATGGACAAAATTAGGATTTGGGGGGCAGGGCGCTGAGCTTTTCCAGCTCCGCCCACACGCGGTGCACCGGCAGGCCCATCACGTTGAAGTACGACCCTTCGAGCCGGGTAATGGCCACCATGCCAATCCAGTCCTGGGCACCGTAAGCCCCGGCTTTGTCGAAGGGCTGGTAGTGCAGCACGTAGTAGTCAATTTCGGCCGGTGTCAGGGCGCGGAAATACACCGTGGTCTGGTCGGAAAATACCACCTGCCGGCCGTCGCCGCACTGCAGGCACACGCCGGTGAACACGTCGTGGGCCCGGCCCTGCAGCCGGGTGAGCATGGCCACGGCTTCGGTGGCGTTGGCCGGCTTGTTCAGCACGTCGTTTTCCAGGCACACGATGGTGTCGGCAGTGAGTACTACCTCGTCGGGGGCCAGGTCGGCGGCGTAAGCCGCTGCTTTGCGGGCGGCCAGGTACTCGGCCACTTCGGCCCGCACCAGGTGTTCGGGAAAGTCTTCGTTTACTTCCCGCAGGCGGACTTCGTAAGCCAGCCCCAGGTCCGACAGCAGCTGCCGGCGGCGGGGCGAGTTCGAGGCGAGGATGAGCTTGACGGCAGGGTCAGCGCGGCGCATGGTGTTGATAGTAGGCGGTGAAATGGTTGTCGGCTTCCTCATCGGCAATGCTGCTGAAAAGAAAGCCACCAATGGTTTTGGGATAGAAGAAGGTGGACTTGGGCGGCATCACGGCCCCCGAGTGGCACACGGCTTCTACTTCATTCATGCGCACTTCGTTTACTATCAGGGCTGCGCGGGCTTCGCCGTTGTCGACGCGCAGCAGGCATTCGGCAAAGTTGCGGGCGTAAGTAACCCCAGGCCAGCTGCGTTGGGCTTCCGGGCCGGCAATGCCCAGGGCTTTTTCCAACACAAAAAAGTGGAGCACCGTCAAGTCCAGGGCTTTCACTTCCGGCGTGGTTTCCCAATCCAGCTGCTGGTGTACCTCGGGCCGGAGTCGGATTTTGTACGCCTGGCCGTTGAGGTAAAGTCCAAAGGCCCACAGCTTGCCGGCAATAAACTCGGGCAGGTCGGTGGCTTCAGGCCGGGGCAGCACGGTGAAATACGGCGTCAGGCGGCAAAGAAACTCCTCGTCGCTCAGGTTGCCGGGCAGCTCCAGCAGGAGGCGGTGGGTGGGCAGAATGCGCAGGTCGTCGGCCGCCGCGTTGGTGAGGTACATGAGGTGGTAGTTCCAGGGCTCGCGCCCGGTGGCGTCGGGCGCCGCCTGCTGCCGGGCGCGGCGGTAAGCCAGCGAGCCTTCGTAGCGGTGGTGACCGTCGGCCAGAATAACCTCGCGGTCGGCCAGCACCTGCTGAAACCGCCGGATAATGCGGGCGTCCTGAATCACGGCCAGCACATCGCGGGCTCCCTGGTAGTCTTCTTCGGTTTCATACAGCGGCGTGCGCATGGCCTCGTCGAGGTACTGCTCCAGCTCAAAGGCGTCGTCGCGGTAAAGCCCGTGGGTGGCGCTGGTTTGAAACTCGGTGCGGGCCAGCAGCTCCGCCCGGTCGTTTACCGACGCCGGCAGCGTGTTCTCGTGGCGCAGCACCACATTCTCGGCCCAGTCGTAGGCCCTGATGTGGCACATAAACCCCTTGCGGCAGTAGGCCTGGGCCGAGCCGGGCAGGCGGAAGTACTGGTAGTAGGCATAGATGCCGGGCAGCTCGTCCTGGCGCAGGATGCCCCGGGACTGCCACTCCCGCAGCCGCGTCAGGGCCGCGCCGGCCGGGTCGTCGCCCAGCGGCACCGACAGGTGTATGGAGTTCAGCGGGTTCTGGTACAGGGCCGCCCGCTGCTTGGGCGATACCACGTCGAACAGCGGCGATACCAGCTCGGCAATGCGGCTGCCCAGCTCGGGGTTGTAGCGCCAGCCGCGCAGGGGTTGAATTTCAGCCAAAACAAAAACAATGAGCAATAAACAATGAACAATGAGCAATCGAAGCAGGGCAGCAAACTACATTGTTCATTGCACACTGGTCATTGCTCATTGAAACTAAGGGGCCAGGCGGCTGATTTTCCAGCCTTCGCCTGCCCGCTCGTACAGGATGCGGTCGTGCAGGCGGCTGGGGCGGCCCTGCCAGAACTCAACCCGCTCGGGGGTGAGCACGAAACCGCCCCAGTGCGGGGGGCGGGGCAGGGGCGAGGTACCGGCAAACCGGTCCGCCACTTCCCGCTCCCGGGCTTCCAGCTCCGCGCGGCTGCTCACCACCTGGCTTTGGGGCGAAGCCCAGGCGCCCACCTGGCTGCCCAGGGGCCGGCTTTGGAAATAGGCCGTGGAAACATCCTCGGGGGCTTTTTCTACCCGCCCCTCCACCCGGACCTGCCGCTCCAGCGCGGGCCAGAAAAACGTCAGGGCCGCCCGGGCACCAGCGCCCAGCTCCTGGCCTTTGCGGCTGTCGTAGTTGGTGTAAAACACAAATCCCAGGTCTTCGTGCAGGCCTTTAAGTAAAACCACGCGGGCCGAAGGCTGCCCCTCGGGGCTCACCGTGGCCAGCACCATGGCCGTGGGCTCGTCCACCTGCGCGGCCAGCGCCTCGTCGAGCCAGTGCCGAAACTGCTGCACGGCATTGGCCTGCACATCGGCTTCTGAAAGGGTGCGCTGCGCGTAGTTTTTGCGTAAATCAGCCAGCTGGGCGTCGGTCATGGAATGAATGAGCAAAAAGTCAGGTTGAAAGAAAGGCGCGGTAGGACGGCTGCCCCGTGTATAATTAAGCTGCAAGGTAGCAACGTGGCAGGGCTGCGACGAAAAAGGCGGGCACATCGTCCCGGCTGCCATTCTTTACGTACTTCAGTAACCCAGCTCAGCTTCAGGCGGCTGTTAGCCGAATTGGTTTTTTACTTATTTTAGCTTGGAATATTATGAAGCCTGGTACCCTTTTGATATCTCAGCCTTTTCTGGGCGACCCCAACTTTGAGCGGAGCGTAATTCTGCTGTGCCGGGATTCTCCGGAAGAAGGCTCCTTTGGCCTGGTGCTGAACCGCCTCACCAACATCACGCTGGGCGACGTGCTGGAGCTGCCGCTGGGCGAGCTCTCGCCGGCCGCGCCGCTGCCCTTGTACCTGGGCGGGCCCGTGCAGCCCGATACCCTGCATTACCTGCACCGCCGGGCCGACGTGCCCGGGGCCACCCACCTGGGCCAGGACGTGTACTGGGGCGGCGACTTTGAAGTGGTGCTGGGCTTGCTGCTCAGCGGCGACGTCGGGCCCGACGATATTCGCCTGTTTGTGGGCTATTCCGGCTGGTCGGAAGGGCAGCTGGCGGGGGAAATGGAGCAGCAGGTTTGGATATCTCACCCCGCAAGCGCCGGGAAAGTGTTTACTTTGACAACGGATGCGTTCTGGCGGGACATTCTGCGCGAGAAAGGCGGACGGTTTCGTATGCTGTCCAACTATCCCATTGACCCCCGCCTGAACTAACCCCCGCTTTTTTTCGGAACCCATCATTCCTTTTCGCTCTTCCACCTGGCCCCAAGTGAGGGCCGGCCATTACGAAGCTTATGTCAGCTGAACAAAACCCCACTGCCCCGAACCCGGGCGGCAACGCGCCCGGCCCCGAAGACCGGATGACTATTCTCGAACGCCGCCTGGCCGAAATTCAGGCCAAGTCCGGGGCGCAGCCGGAGCCGGTTGCGCCAGCGCCTGCGGCGGAACCTGCCGGCGAAACCCAACTTGAAATGCCAGTCCAGGGCACGCCGGCGCTGCCGGCCGAAGAGCCTGCGGGCGCCGGCACGGCCGAAGCACCGGCCAACGGGCCCGCCGCCACGGGAACACACAGTGTAGCGCCTCCCGCCGACAGCCCGGAGGCGGCCGCCGCGGCCCAGTCGGCCCAGCACCTGCCCGACGCTGTTGCCCCGGCTGACGGCGACCTGTCGGCCCCGCAGGCCCGCGCCATTGCCCACTACGGCGAGCAGATGGCCGCCGATGCAGCAGCGGAGCCCACGCCGGCTCAGCCCGAAGAAACGCTGGCTGCGGAGCCCATTGCCAGCAGCGCGCCGGCCTTGGTGCCCGACCCGGAAACTGCCGTAGAAGCGCCCGTGGTTTCGGGACCGGCTTCCGAAGCCGAAACCCTGGTGTCGACCGAGCCGGTTGCGGAGACTGAAACAACTACAGCCGAGAGCACGGCCGACCAGGAGCCGGCTCAGGCGGCCGACCACAGCCCGGAGTCTGAGTCCGGCGAAGCGGTAGTTGTCGAAGCCGGCCAGCCCGCCGAGCTGCCCGCGCCCGACTTCACCCAGCTCGACCTCCCCGCCCAGGCCGCTTACCTGGTGCAGCTTATCCGCAGCCCCAACGCCCGCAGCCACCGCAAGCAGATTCTGGACCTTACCCGGCAGTACGAAGCCAACGTAGGCGCCGCCCGCGCCGAGGCGCGGCAGCGCTTCTCCGACAGCGGCAACGAGGCCGAAGCCTTCGCCTTTCAGCAGCCCGAAGGCCAGCAGGAGCTCAACAAGGCCCTGCAGGAGTTCCGCGAAAGCCGCGTGAAGGAAGCAAAAGCCGAAGATGCCAACCGCGTCGATAACCTCACCAAGAAAAAGGCCCTGCTCGACCAGCTCCGCCTGCTGGTAGAAGCGGCCGAAACCAAGGACAGCTCGGCCAAGCTCAAAGCGTTGCAGGCCGAGTGGAAAGCCGCGGGCCCCGTGCCCCAGGCCGACAGCCAGAGCATCTGGGACACCTACCACGGCCTGCTCGATATCTACTACAGCAAACAGGGCCGCTTCCACGAGATGAAGGACCTGGACCGCCGTCGTAACCTGGAAGCCAAGGAAGCCCTTATCAAGCGGGCCGAAGCCCTGGTGAACCTGCCGGGTATCAACAAAGCCCTCGACGAGCTGACCAAGCTGCACGAAGACTGGAAAAACATCGGGCCCGTGCCCAACGACCAGCGCGAGCCGCTGTGGCAGCGCTTCATCGCTGCTTCCGATGCCCTGCACCAGCGCCGCAAGGAGTTTGCCGACGTGCGCTCTACCCAGGAGAAGGCCAACCTGCAAGTGAAGCAGGCCCTGCTGGAGCGTATCCTGCCCTTTGCCGAGTTCGAAACCGACCGGGTAAACCTGTGGCGCTCCAAAACCGATGAGATTCAGGAAATCAAGCAGGAGTGGGAAGCCGCGGGCCTGGTGCCCCGTGCGCAAGCCGATGCCCTGAACAAGCAGTATTGGGCTGCCTATAAAGCCTTCTTCAACCGCAAGAACGAGTTCTTCAAGTCGCTCGACAACGAGAAGAACACCAACCTGAAGGCTAAAATGTCGCTGATTGAGCAGGCCGAAGAGGCCCTGAACAATTCCGACTGGGAAGCGGCCCGCAACGTGGTTATCCGCGTGCAGAAGGAGTGGAAGGAAATCGGGCGCGTACCGGAAAAGCAGGCCGACAAAATCTGGCACCGCTTCCGCACCGCCTGCGACAACTTCTTCGACCGGCCCAAGATGGAAGCCCGGCAGCGCGAAGAGAAGGCCCATGCCTCTTCCGCCGAGCAGGTTGCCCATTTGGATAAAGTGGCTGAGCAGGTGAATGCGCTGTCAGCCGACAACCCCGGCTCTCTGGCAGGCTTCCGCGACATCCTGGCTGAGTGGACGGCGGCGTTCGACCCCACCGAGGACCAGCCCGGTCGTGGCACGTCCGACCGCAGCGAGGAGCAGCTGCTTGGTTTGCTGGGCAAGTACCTCGAGCAGGTACCGGGCCTAAGCTACGCCGACCGTGGGGAGCTGCTGTTCCAGGCGGAAATTGCGCGCCTGAAAGCTCGACCGCAAGCCCAGCAGCAGCTCACCAAAAAGGAAATGGCCTTGCGCAAGGAAATCAACGACCTGGAAAACGACAACGCCACCCTGCAAACCAACCTCGACTTCTTTGCCCGCTCCAAAAACGCGGCTCAGCTGCGTGAGGAATACCAGGGCCGTATGGAAGAAGGCAAGAAGCGGATTGAAACCCTGAAAAAGCAGCTGAAGACGATTCGCAGCTAGTTAGCTCTTGCTTGTACAAATGTGTAAAGCCCCTGCGTCTTTAAGATGTAGGGGCTTTACTGTTTTTCAGTGGTGCGCGCTTACAGTTGCTCGTAGGTGCTAGCAGCGCTATGCAACCGGTAGGATTAGAGTTTAGGGCTCATGGGGCCAGCAGGAATTATATGCTAGCAGCAGCCCATCACCCTGTTCGATGGAAGGGTGCTGGTCTAGGGACTATGTTAGCAGCACGTCAACAAAGAAAAAGCCCCACTGCAACCCGTAAGGCTGCAATGGGGCTTTGCTAAGAGCCTCCTGCCGGGATCGAACCAGCGACCTACTGATTACAAGTCAGTTGCTCTACCAGCTGAGCTAAGGAGGCGTTTAGTGGCACAAAAGTACGGCAGGCCATGCTTTCAACCACGTTTTAACCCGAATTTTCTGAAAAAAACTTACCCTCTGCCGCTATTCACTATGGCCACTGGCTGATATCGAAGCGAATAAGCTCAGTGCTTCGGCTGCCAACGGAAGGTGAGGCCCGCGCCGGAAGCTGGGCTCCAGAACGGCTGCAGCCCCACGTCCCGGGCTATGGGCTTTCGTCCCCAGCGGTTGCGGTGGGTCAGATAGGCGAGGTGAGCCGACAGGATGCCAATGCCGGCGCCGGCAAACACATCCGACTGCCAGTGCCGGTTGTTGAGCATGCGCAGCGCCCCTACGCTGCTGGCAATGGTGTAGGCCCCAATGCCATACCACTGGCTTTTGTCGCGCAGCTCGGTGTGCACAATGCTGGCGGCCAGGAAAGCCTGGGCGGTGTGCCCGGAAGGAAAGGCGTTGTTGGCCGAGCCATCGGGCCGTAAAATATCCGTGGAGGTCTTGAGGGCATACACGGTGCCCAGCATGATGGCCTCCGACTTGGCAATAACCAGCAGCAGGTTCAGCTGGTCGTTGCGTGACTCTACGCCGGCCAGCACCGTGGCCCCAAGCTCGAGGTAGGGAACAAACTGCAGGTAATCGTCGGCCTTGGTATGAAAGCCCGGAAAGGTTTTCAGAATGTCGCGCCGAGCGTCGTAGGAGCTATAAAAGCCGTTGTCGTTGATGGTGCTGATGCCGTAGCCGATGAGTACCGCCGGAACGACTGTGGCCTTGAAGAGCTTGCTTTTGAGAAAGGGCTGCTTGGGCTGCTGGGGCGGGGACTGGTACTTTCGGATGGTGTCGGCCGCGGCATTGGGGGGTGGTACGGGTATCTGCGCCTGCAGCGCTGGGGCTGCGAGGCTCAGCAGGAGCGTAGCCGGGATTGCAAAACGGGTTTTCATACCGCAAAGATGGCATCTAAGACCAGGGGGCCTTAATGCGGAGCTTATAATTGGGTACTTTCACAGGCAGGCTGTTTCTTTGCCTGATTCAACGCTGTTATTTTTTGTGCTGCCGATGCGTTTGCAAGAAGTTTCGACTCCGGCCCAGGCCCGGGAGTTTCTGGAATTCCCCGTTCGTCTCTACAAAGGCGACCCGAACTACGTAAGGCCCCTCGACCAGGACATTGAGGCTGTATTCGACCGCAAGCGCAACAAGTACTTCCGCCACGGCTCGCTGGTGCGCTGGGTGCTCCTTGACGAGCAGGGCAAAACCCTGGGGAGAGTGGCCGCATTTATTAACAAGCGCACGGCCAACACCTTTGAGCAACCCACCGGCGGTCTGGGCTTCTTTGAGTGCATCGACAGCCAGGAGGCTGCCAACATGCTCCTCGATGGCTGCCGCGACTGGCTGGCCGGGCAGGGAATGGAAGCCATGGACGGGCCCATCAACTTCGGCGACCGGGACCAGTGGTGGGGGCTGCTTATCGACAACTTCGGGGCACCCCTCTACGGGCAGAACTACAACCCGCCGTATTACCAGCAGCTGTTTGAGCGCTACGGATTTAAGCTTTACTTCAACCAGTTCACTTACTTCCGTAAGGTGTTGGACCCGCTCACCCCGGCCTATACCGAAAAGGCGGCGCAGCTGCTGCGCAACTCAGAATACCGCTTCGAGCACATGCAGCTCAAGAACCTGCCCAAGTACACGGAGGATTTCCGGCAGGTTTACAACCGGGCCTGGGTGAAGCACTCCGGCGTAAAGGAAATGACGCCGGAGCAGGCCACCAACATCATGCGCAAGCTGCGGCCCATACTCGACGAGAAGGTCTGCTGGTTTGCGTATTACCAGGGCGAGCCCGTCGGGTTTTTCATCGCCTTGCCGGAGCTCAATGAGTTGTTTCGCTACGTAAACGGCCAGCTGAACTGGCTGGGCAAGCTCAAGTTTGCGTATCACCGCTGGAGGGGCGCGGTAAAGACCCTGACCGGAATTGCGTTTGGAATTGCTCCCGAGCACCAGCGCAAAGGCGTGGAGATGGCCATGGTGCTGGCCGTGGCGAAAGTGGTGCAGGATACGTCCAAGGTCAATTACCAGGATTTCGTCATGAACTGGATAGGCGACTTCAACCCCAAGATGATGACCGTGGCCCGCAACCTGGGCGGTGAAATCTGGCGCACTCACGCCACGTACCGCTACCTGTTTGATAGGGAGAAGCCCTTCAAGCGGGCTCCGGCAATCTAAAGAAGGTCCACGGCTTCTGGTAAGCGGAAGCGGTTATATTCTCATCCCAGCCGGACCGGTCGGTTTCCAGGCTTATTCTTATTACCTCAGATTCCCAAATGCAAGTGAATTTCATCCCGGCTACTGTCGCATTCATTCAGGAAAAATTTGCGCAGGAGGGCAGTGGGCACGACTGGGCCCACATCGAGCGGGTGTGGCAGATGGCACGCCGGCTGGCGGAAGAAGAGTCCGGGGCCGACCTCCAGGTTACCGAGCTGGCGGCCCTGCTGCATGATATTGCCGACTGGAAATTCCACGGCGGCGACTACGAGGCGGGGCCGCGGGCAGCCGGCGACTGGCTGCGAAGCCAGGGCGCCGACGAAGCCCTGATTGAGCGGGTGCAGGTAATTATCCGGGAGGTGTCCTTTAAAGGCCTGGGAGTGGAAACGCCGGTCACGTCGGTGGAGGCCGCGCTGGTGCAGGATGCCGACCGGCTGGATGCCATCGGTGCCATTGGCATTGCGCGGGCGTTTGCCTACGGCGGGCACAAAGGCCGGCCCCTGCACGACCCGGCCGTGCCGCCGGTATCCCACGAAAGCTTCGCCAGCTACCAGAAAAGCACGGCGCCTACGCTGAACCATTTCTACGAGAAGCTGCTGCATCTGAAGGACCGGCTGCACACACCGGCTGCGCGTCGGGTAGCGGAAGGGCGGCACCGCTTTATGGAGCAGTTTGTGGACCAGTTTCTGGCGGAGTGGGAGGGAATGCGCTAAAGCTACCATCCGCTTTGCCGGTGCTGAGCAACATCGCTAGGCGAGTAGCGCTTACTCTGACCTACAGGGCCGCTTTTCCGTTAGAAGGGCCAGCGCAAGTGTTGTTCCTTGTTACTTTTACGGTATGCTTCGTCGTTTTCGGTTGACCATCCTACCCGGGCTTATACTGCTTACCGCCCTGCTCGGTAGCTGTCGCACCTGTCCTATGGAGTCCTGCCACGTGCGCAAGGTGCACCTGCACAGCGGCGTGCGCTACCGTGGGCAGCCCCTGTGGAAAAAGCAGAACCCGTCCATTGGCGAGAAAATCAAAACCCATAATCCCAAGTCGGGTACCCATACCAACGACAAGAGCAAGAAGCTTTAGGGATGGGATTTTTTGGTTACGGGCAGGCTGTCGCAGGTTGCATTTTCCAAACAAAAAACACCTCCTGATTTGCCTGTTTTTATCCCTTAAAAAAGGCCGCTACGCTTGTCGTTGTGGCCTTTTTTGCGTAACTTCGCACGCGTAACAAGAACCATTCACTCTGCGGCTGAAAACCCGATAAAACCGGGTTTTAAATGCTGCCTTACAACCCCTCAATGGCGGACGGCGAAAAAATCATTCCGATTAACATCGAAGAAGAGATGCGTGGCGCCTACATCGACTACTCGATGTCGGTTATCATCTCCCGCGCCCTGCCCGATGTGCGCGACGGCCTTAAGCCCGTGCACCGGCGCGTGCTCTACGGCATGAGCGAGCTGGGCGTGGGCTACAACAAAGCCTATAAGAAAAGTGCCCGTATCGTGGGCGAAGTACTGGGTAAGTACCACCCGCACGGCGACAGCAGCGTGTACGACACCATGGTGCGCATGGCCCAGGACTGGAGCCTGCGCTACCCGCTGGTAGACGGGCAGGGCAACTTTGGCTCGGTCGACGGCGACTCGCCGGCGGCCATGCGCTACACCGAAGCCCGCCTCAAGCGCCTGGCCGACGAGATGCTGGGCGACCTGGACAAGGACACGGTTGACTTCCAGCCCAACTTCGACGACTCCCTGGAAGAGCCCAGCGTGATGCCGGCCAAGTACCCCAACCTGCTGGTGAACGGCACGACGGGTATTGCCGTGGGCATGGCCACCAACATGGCACCCCACAACCTGACGGAGGTCGTTGACGGCATCATTGCTTACCTGGCCAACCCCGACATCACGGTGGAAGAGCTCATGGAGTACGTGAAAGCGCCCGACTTCCCCACGGGCGGCATCATTTACGGCTATGAAGGCGTGAAGCAGGCCCTGCAGACCGGCCGTGGCCGGGTAGTGGTGCGGGCCAAGGCGGTGTTCGAAACCTCCAAAACCGGCAAGGAGCAGATTGTCGTCACCGAGATTCCCTACATGGTGAACAAGGCGTCGATGATTGAGAAGACGGCGGCGCTCATCAACGAGAAGAAAATCGAGGGCATTGCCGACCTGCGCGACGAGTCGGACCGCGACGGCATGCGCATCGTGTACGACCTCAAGCGCGACGCCATGCCCAGCGTGGTGCTCAACAACCTGTACAAGTACACCCAGCTGCAGTCATCGTTCGGCGTCAACAACGTGGCCCTGGTTAAGGGCCGCCCCATGACCCTGAACCTGCGCGACCTGATTCACTACTTCGTCGAGCACCGCGCCGAAGTTGTGGTGCGCCGCACCCGCTACGAGCTGGCCGAAGCCGAGAAGCGGGCCCACATCCTGGAAGGCCTGCTGATTGCCCTCGACCACCTCGACGAGGTGATTGCCCTCATCCGGGCTTCCCGCGACGGCGAAGTGGCCCGGGGCCAGCTCATTGAGCGCTTCGCCCTGAGCGAGGTGCAGGCCCGCGCCATTCTCGACATGCGCCTGCAGCGCCTCACCGGCCTCGAGCGCGACAAGATTGTGGCCGAGTACGAGGAGCTGATGCGCCTGATTGACCACCTGAAGGCCGTGCTGGCCTCGGATGCCCTGCAACGCGGCATCATCAAAACCGAGCTGGAGGATATCCGCGACCGGTACGGCGATGCCCGCCGCACGGAAATCAACTACGTCGGCGGCGACTTCTCCACCGAAGACATGATTGCCGACGAGGCCATGGTTATCACCATCTCGCGGGAAGGCTACATCAAGCGCACCAACCTCGACGAGTACCGGGCCCAGGGCCGCGGGGGCATGGGGTCGCGGGGCGTCACCACGAAAAAGGACGACTTCACGGAGCACCTGTTTGTGGCCACCACCCACGAGTACCTGCTGTTCTTTACCGAGCTGGGCCGGGTGTTCTGGCAGAAAGTGTACGAGATTCCCGAGGGCGGCAAAGCCACCAAGGGCCTGCCCATTCAGAACCTCATCGAGATTCCCCGGGAAGACTCGGTGCGCTCGGTGCTGAACGTGCGCGGCCTGCGCGACCCCGACTACTTGGAGAACACCTACCTCATGTTCTGCACCGAGCAGGGCACGGTAAAGAAAACCCCGCTCGAAGCCTACTCGCGTCCCCGTACCGCGGGCATCAATGCCATCACCATCAACGAAGGCGACCGTCTGCTCGATGTGCAGCTGCTGACCCCCAACGCGGAGGTGATTCTGGCGGCCCGCAGCGGCCGCACGGTTCGCTTCAACGAAAGCAAGGTGCGCTCCATGGGCCGCTCGGCGGCCGGGGTGCGTGGCATCACCCTGGAAGACGTACCCGGCAACCGCGTGGTGGGCATGGTGTGCGTGGCCGACTCCAACCAGGAGCTGCTGGTGGTGAGCGAAAACGGCTTTGGCAAGCGCAGTGAGCTATCCGAATACCGGGTAACCAACCGCGGCGGCAAGGGTGTTCGGGCCATGAAAATTACCGAAAAGACCGGCTCCCTGGTGGCCATCAAGGACGTGAACGACAGCGACGACCTGATGATTATCAACAAGTCGGGCATCACCATCCGCCTGCGGATGAGTGAGCTCCGCACCATTGGGCGTGCCACCCAGGGCGTTCGACTGATTAAAATCAGCGGCAACGACGAGATTTCCTCGGTGGCTAAGGTAGCGGCCGATGAGAAAGAAGAAGGGCAGGAGCTCGCAGATGTAGGCACCCTGGCCCTTGCTGCGGCCAGCGGCAGCGCTGCGGGCCTGGCCCTGGCCTCGCTGGGGGCTGCCGAAGGCGACGATGAAGAGGCCGAAGACGAAGCCGATGACCTGGACGAAGACGAAGCTGACGACGAAGCTGACAGCGACGAGGAAGCCGATGAGGCAGAATAAGCCCTAAGTAGGGGAGGGGCGGCCCGGTAACGGGCCGCCCTTTATTTTTGGCGAACCTTAAGCGGGGAAAGTCACGTTTGGCACTTTGTATGCATTGCGGCGTCTGTTCGCATCTTTGTGACAAAATTCCTGCCCACAACACCGGCTTTGGCTGCTCTGCAGCGGGGCCGATTAACAAAAAAACTGCGCAACACAGCGATTATGAAGAAGTCCTTTTTGACGATTGCGGCGGCTGCCGCGCTTACCACTGGCCTGAGCAACGTAAGCCTGGCCCAGACCTCGGCCGTCACCAACGCCATTCTGAACCAGCGCCAGGGTTTGTACGACAAGGCGCGTACCGATATTGACAAGGCCGTTTTGCACGAAAAAACCAGTGGGAAAGCCAAAACCTGGTACACCCGCGGGGAAATTTACGAGCAGATGATGGACAGCCCCATCTTTGGCAAGCAGCTGCAGCCAGGGGAGGGCACGCAGAAAGCGTTCGAGTCGTACAGCAAAGCCATTGAGCTGGATGGCAAAACCGGCGAGTTCGGGAAGCAGGCGGCCGGCAAGATGGACAACCTCTATGCCCGGGCCTTTAACGACGGCGTGAATAACTACAACGCCAAAGACTTCGACAAAGCCATCACCAGCTACAAGCTGGCTTCCCAGATTCGTCCGGCCGACACCACGGTCGTGCTCTATTCGGCATACGCTTCCGAGGCCAAGCAAGACATTCCGGCGGCCAAAGCCAGCTACAATCAGCTCATTGGCATGGGGTATAAGTCGCCATCCATGTTCATCCGACTGCTGCAGATTGCCCGCCAGGAAAAAAATGAAGCGGAAGCTGCCAAGGTGCTGAAAGCGGCGCTCGAAGCTTATCCTACCAATAAAACCTTCCTGATTGAGGACTTGAACATGTCCATGTCGAGCGGTTCGGGTGGCGATGCGCTGGCTAAAATCAACAAGGCCATTGAGGCAGACCCCAATAACTCCAACTTATACGCTGTTCGTGGCTCGCTTTTCGACCAGCAAAAGAAGACCGACCTGGCTCAGAAAGACTATCAGAAAGCCATTGAGCTGGACCCGACAAATTTTGATGCCCAGTTTAACCTCGGGGTCTACAATTTCAACCGGGGAATCGATATGATGAACAAGGCCCGGAAAATGGACTTGAAAACCTATCAGAGCAGCGGCAAAAAGATGGAAGCAGAAGGTAAGAAAATCGTGGAGCAGTCGATTCCTTACTTTGAGCAAGCCATGAAAGTGCAGCCCGAAGACCGGGTGCTTTTAATCTCCCTGCAAAAGGCCTACATCAACGTCGGTCGTACCGCTGACGCGGAGCGTATCAACGCCAAGCTGGAATCTATGGGCAAGTAGCCCTGTGGTGGAGTAGGCATTGAAAGCCCGGTCCTGAAAGGGCCGGGCTTTTTCATTGTTAAAAGCAGTTAAGTAAGCAGGGTCGGGTCGTTTGCCTTATTCAATTTAACATAATATAAATTATAAGACAAAAGAATAACTTTGTTTTAGTCCAGGTGGATACCTTGTCAGGCATTCGTTTTTTATAAATATGCGCGTAATCGCTAGCTTTTGAATCATCATGCACATCAGTGGCTATTCACTCGGGTTGAAAGAGAAACGCAATGGAGTTATTAGCTAGCATATCGACTGCTTGGTCGCCTCTCGCTTCCCGGCTTGTATCTCATCTTCTACTTTGGCTCAATTCCTTATTTAGCTTAGACAGCCTGTGCCCGAGTTGCGCTGCCCAGCCAGCCGATGCGCAAGCATTTGTCTGCTCTCTCAAGTGCAGATTTGCTTAAGTCGAGCTGTAGTGTCCTTAACCGTTTTAATTCGAGGGTTTAGCTAGTATTCAGGTTTGGACAAGACGTTTTATAAATTCCTGTTAGTATACCCCTGGTAAAGGATTCTAGTTGGATTCTGTCTTGACTCATTCGAGCGAGTTGTCCATCCACTGAGCTATACAAACCATACATGCGCACAATTGTGCCGCATGCAGACCAGGCACAAGGCAATGCAGCTTCTCTCTGGGTACCTATTTGTGAATCTCCGTGTTGCTTAGTGCAACGGCTAGCTTCCACACTCCTATTATAAGCAAACTGACAGTACTGCTCTGTTAGTTAGGTTAGTTATGCTTCTCTAAGCTTCACTCCTACCAGTGTAGTTCAGGTCAGTATTAAATGGACTCTCAGGGAGTAAAAATCTTAAAGAAAGTAATACAGTACAAAAGCTGTAGAATCTGATAAATGTACTAAATAGTATAAAAAAGTATATAAAGTTTAAATTATTTTGTACTTTTTTATACTATTTAGTACATCTAGCAAAACTGTTCGTATTATTACCTCCCGAATACCCCACGAAGTTATTACTTATATGCCAAAACTCATTGACTACCCAAGAACAACTTATGCCGGTGCCTGGGAACTAGGCGAAGTAGTGGATGATACCGGAGGCAAGTGCGCCATTGATACGGCAGCCCGTAAACTCAACCGGAAAGTCAGCGGCTCATTTAAGGCCATTATTGGGTCGGCGGTAAAGTTTGGACTCTTAACCAGCAAAAGAGACTTGCTTAGCACCACTACCCTATTCCGGCGCATAAAACACGCATATGACAAGCAGGAGGAGCTGCTGTTTCACCGGGAAGCCTTTCTTACTCCCCCATTATTTACCCAGCTCTGCCGCAAGTTTCGCTCCCGCGAGCTGCCAGTACAAATGCTGGATGTAATGCTGATTCGGGAATTTGGGGTTGAAGAAATAAATGCGCAAGGGGTGGCACGGGCCTTCATTGAAGGCGCCCGCATGGTTGGGCTGCTCGACGAACACAACATTGTGGCCGATATAGACCAGCTAACTGCTCAACAACCCCCACGCCGGGAAATTGCCAGTCCTCTCCCTGCTCTAAATAGCTTTCGTACGTCGCCCCCTCCAGCTCCCCAGCCAGAACCTGGCAACGGCAGTGAAGCGGAAGCGGCAGCCACACCAAGGTATGCCGGCCCCGCTGCCCCACCCCGTTCTATACCTGCCCAGGCTCCTGCCAATAGCACTTCCGACGCCATCGCCAGCCTATTTGGCCTGGAACCCGCTAGCGCGCCAAATAATAACGCACAGCAGGCGGATGCAAAGCCCTTGCGCAACTATATGCCTGAGCCGGAATCCAAGCACACGGCATCAGCCCCACACTCGGCTCCAGCGGCTCCCCTCAGCAGCGCGCCCGCTACGTCATCACCACCAGTCACTGCCTACCGCATACAAATAAGTGGCCCGGGAATCGATAGCCAGCTAAGCATTACAGAAGAAGACGACCTGGTATTGGTTCAGGCGCTGCTGGATAAAATACGCCGGCAGCTACGAAGCTGAAGCCGCTTATACAGACTATTACACTTTTGTGTTAATCAGACTTGTAAGCACACCTGCCTCAAGCGCCATATCCGTCCGGCTAACGGGTATGGCGCTGACGGAGCACAGCCAGCACTTCTTCCAGGCTGACGTTGGTAGCGGCCAGTAAGACCAGCAAGTGGTAAAGCAAATCGGCGGCTTCCCCGGGCAGCGTTTCCCGGTGACCGGCCACGGCATCGATAACAGTCTCCACAGCCTCCTCGCCTACTTTCTGCGCGATTTTAGGGATTCCTTTCTCAAAAAGGGAAACGGTATAGGAGCCGGGGGACTGTTCCGGGTGGTCGCGCCGGTCCTGAATCAGCTGGGACAAGGTGGCCAGAAACCCAATGGGGGCTTCGGGCAAGGCCTGCTGCCCGGGCTGCTCAAAGCAGCTGATGGTACCGCGGTGGCAGGTGGGCCCCGCCGGACGGGCCCGGATAAGCACCGAATCGGCATCGCAATCGGGGTGCAGGCTCACCACGCGCAGAAAGTTGCCGCTGGTCTCCCCTTTTACCCAGAGCCGCTGCCGCGAGCGGGAATAAAACGTGACCCGGCCCTCGCGCTGGGTGAGTGCCCAGGCCTGCTCGTTCAGGTAGCCCAGCATGAGCACCTGCCCGGTATCGGCATCCTGCACAATGGCCGGCAGCAAGCCGGTTTCGGGGTCAAACCGGAGGGTGACATTATCAAGAACAAAGGAAGACATGCGTACGGCGCTGAGGAAATGTTGAATGGAAAACTACTGCCCGGAACTCGGCCGGACCGCAATGCCCTCGGCCTGTAAATAGGCCTTCAGGACGGGCAGGGACGTTTCGTTGAAGTGAAACAAGGTGGCCGCCAGGGCCGCATCCGCTTGCCCGGCCTCAAACACGTCTTTAAAGTGTTCCAAGCTCCCGGCACCACCGGAAGCAATTACGGGCACTGTCACGGCCTGGCCTACCGCCCGGGTCAGGTCAAGGGCAAAGCCCCCCCGGGTGCCGTCGTGGCTCATGGACGTGAGCAGCAGCTCCCCGGCCCCCCGCTCGGCCGCCTCCCGGGCCCAATCGGTGGCCCGGCGTCCGGTGGCTTGGGTGCCGGCCCGGGACATCACCTCCCACTCCGGGCCCACGTGCCGGGCATCGATGGCCACCACCACGCACTGCGAGCCAAAACGGCGGGCCAGCTCATCGATGAGGGCCGGTCGGGCCAGGGCGGCGGAGTTGAGGGACACCTTATCGGCGCCCCCCAGCAGCAGGGCTTCCACATCGGCCACCTGCCCAATGCCACCCCCTACGGTAAAGGGAATGTCGACCACCCGGGCCACTTCGCGCACCAGCTCCGCCAGAGGCTGCCGGCGCTGGTGGGTGGCCGTGATGTCGAGCAGCACCAGCTCATCAGCGCCTTCGCGGGCGTAGCGCGCGGCCAGCTCTACGGGGTCGCCGGCGTCGCGCAGTCCTTCAAACCGGATGCCCTTTACGGTGCGGCCATCGCGCACGTCGAGGCAGGGAATAAGTCGTTTCTTAACCATTGTGGTAGTAATTGCTAGAGAAAAGGCTGCAGGTCTTCCAGGGCGATGCTGCCTTCGTACAGGGCTTTGCCAATTATGGCCCCGAACATGCCCGCTTCGGCCAGGGCTTCGAGGTCGGCAACCGTGGTCACCCCCCCACTGGCAATGAAGCGGGCCGCGGGAAACTGCTGCACGAGGCGTTGGTAGGTGGCCAGGGAAGGTCCCTGCAGCATGCCATCCTTGCTCACATCCGTGCAGATAAACGTCAGGGCACCGGCGGCCAGGTAATCGGCGATAAAGGCTTCCAGCGTGCGGGTGCTTTCCTCGGTCCAGGCCCCGGTCATGATGCGGCCGTCTTTGAAGTCGGCCCCCAGGAATATGGTATCGGGGCCCTGGGAACGCAGCCAGGCGCGCACGGTAGCCGGGGCGCGCACGGCCAGGCTGCCAGCCGTGACGTGCTGGGCTCCTGCCGCCAGCACCTGCACCAGGGAGTCCTCGGTCTGTATGCCCCCGCCCGCGTCAATCACCAGGTTGGTGTGCCGGGAAATGGCTTCGAGGACCGACAGGTTAACCGGCTGCCCGGCCCGGGCGCCGTCGAGGTCGACCAGGTGCAGGCGGCGCAGGCCCGCCTGCTCAAAGCGCTGGGCCACGGCTACCGGGTCCGGCGAGTAAGTGGTGCGGCGCGTGAAGTCGCCCTCGCTCAGGCGCACGCACTGGCCTTGCATGATGTCGATGGCAGGAATAATTTCCATGGATGTGGGCAGCGCGAAGGCAGGACTTTAGAGGGACAGGAAATTGGAGAGGATGCGGGCGCCGGGACTGCTGCTTTTCTCCACGTGAAACTGCAGCCCGTAAAAGTTTCGGTACTGCACGGCCGCGCTGAAGGGCGCCGGATGGGCAGACTGGGCCAGCGTATAAGCACCTACCGGGGCATAGTAGCTGTGCACGAAGTAGACGTGCTCTTCGGGGTCGATACCGGCAAACAACGGCCCTTGCAGCGCCGAGAGGGTATTCCAGCCCATGTGCGGCACTTTGTGCGACTGGCTGGCAGCAAAGCGCTGTACCCGAAACGGCAGCAGCCCGAGCAGGGTGGTGTCGTTTTCCTCGCTGTACTCCCCCAGCAGCTGCATCCCCAGGCATATACCTAGAAAGGGCTGGGTAAGGGTCGGCAACACTTCCGTAAGCCCGGCTTCCCGCAGTGCCGCCATGGCAGAGGACGCCTCGCCCTCCCCGGGAAACAACACCTTATCGGCGCGGCGCAACACCTCCGCATCGGAGGTAAGCTCGGCTTCCACGCCCAGCCGGGCCAGCGCAAAGAGTACGGACTGCACGTTGCCGCCTTTATAATCTACTACTGCAACCATAAGCTACCTGTTAATACATTTGTGAACAGCACACGAATTTTGAGAATGCACCCAGTTTACTCATTTGGCAATACTAAAGAATGCCTTTCGTACTCGGAATAGCCCCATTCGCATCACGCTGCAGGGCCATGCGTATGGCCTTCGCCACGGCTTTGAAAATGGCCTCAATCTTATGGTGCTCATTATCGCCTTCGCAGGCAATGTTGAGCGTACAGCGGGCATTGTCGGTGAATGACTTAAAGAAATGAAAAAACAGCTCAGTCGGCAAGTCCCCCACTTTTTCGCGTCGGAATTCCGCATTCCACACCAGCCAGGGGCGGCCGGAAAAGTCAATCGCTGCCTGCGCGAGAGCTTCGTCCATGGGCAGCAGGAAGCCATAGCGGGCCAGGCCGCGCTTGTCGCCCAGGGCCTGGGTGAAGGCAGTACCCAGCGCCAGCGCGGTGTCTTCCACGGTATGGTGCTCGTCGATGTGTAAATCACCGCTTACACTTATGTGTAAGTCCACACCGCTGTGTCGCCCCAGCTGCTCCAGCATGTGGTCGAAAAATCCCAGGCCGGTTTTAATGGTGGTTTGCCCGCTGCCATCGAGGTTGAGGTGGATGCGGATGTCGGTTTCATTGGTGTGTCGAAGCACCTCGGCTACCCGGGCCGGAAAGCGCAAGAAGGTATAAATGTCCTCCCAGCTGGTTGTGGTGAGGGCGGCGATTTCCTGAGGCTCCTCTCCTATTAAGATGGACTGGCAGCCCAGGTTCTGCGCCAGCTCTACGTCGGTGAGCCGGTCGCCGATAACGAAGGAGTTGGCCAGGTCGTAGCCGTTGACTGGGTCAAGGTAGCGACCCAGCATGCCCGTGCCTGGTTTGCGGGTAGGCAGCTGCTCGTGAGGAAAGCTGCGGTCGATGTGCTCGGCCCGAAATGTTACCCCCTCCCCGGCCAGGATGTCGAGCATGAGCTGGTGCGCCGGCCAGAAGGTTTCCTCCGGGAAGCTGGCCGTGCCCAGGCCGTCCTGGTTGGAAACGAGCACCAGCTCGTAGTCCAGCTCCCGGGCAATGCGGGCCAGGGCCGAGATGGCGCCGGGTACAAACTCAAACTTCTCCAGGCTGTCGATTTGCTGACTGGGCTGGGGCTCGACGAGAATAGTCCCGTCGCGGTCGATAAACAAGGCTTTGGTCATAGGTTGGAAGTAGCTGCCGGGGGCAATCAATTTTTATACTCGCTCGGGAAAGTGGCCGGCTCCGGCACGGCCGGTTTAACCTCACCTATTTGCTGCAGCGCGGCCACCACCTGCCGGTTTTCCTCGGCTGTGCCCACCGTAATGCGCAGGCAGCCGGCGCAGCCGGGCTGGGTACTGCGGTTCCGAACCACGATGCCGTACTGCTGCAGCTGCTGGTACACCGCCGTGGCATCGGTGCGCACCCGCACCAGCAGGAAGTTGGCGTCGGAGGGAAAGACGTGCTCAATCAAGGGCAGGGCGGCCAGCTGCTCGCTCAGCCAGGTCCGTTCGCGCAGGGTGGCTGCCAGCAGCGCGGCCAGCCGGGGCGCATCGGCCAGGGCTTGCAGGGCCAGCTGCTGGGTGGAGGCCGAGATGTTATAAGGCGGCTTGATGATGTTGAGGTAAGAAATCAGGGCCGGGGCGGCATAGGCCACGCCCAGGCGCAGGCCGGCCAGGCCCCAGGCTTTGGAAAAGGTCTGCAGCACCACCAGGTTGGGAAACTCGTGCAGGCGGGTAATCCAGCTCGGCGCATCGGCGTAATCGGCATAGGCTTCGTCCACCACCACCAGGCCGTTGAACGAATTCAGGATGTCCTCCATGGCCTCCCGGGCCAGCAGGTTGCCGGTGGGATTGTTGGGCGAGCACAAAAACAGAACCTTGGCGCGGGACCCGGCCAGCAACCGCGCGGCATCGGCCGGCAGCTGGAAGTCGGGCGTCAGCGGCAGGCGCTCTACCCGCACATCGTTGAGGCGGGCGGCCACCTCGTACATGCCGTAGGTGGGCGGGCACAGCACGATGGCATCTTGCCCGGGGGTACAGCTGAGCCGCAGGAGTAAGTCGATGGCCTCGTCGGAGCCATTACCCAGGAAAATCTGGTCGGCCGATACCTGCTTGAGCTGGGCCAGCGCCTGCTTGATGGCCCGCTGCTGCGGGTCGGGGTAGCGGCGGAAATCCGCGCCCCCCACCGAGGCCAGGCTGTTTTCGTTGGCGTCTAGCATTACCGGCGCCAGGCCTTCAAACTCGTCGCGGGCCGAGGAGTACGGCTGCATCTGCCTCAGCGATGGTCGAATCAGCTGCTCCAGGCTAAAGGATGAGCCAGCCGATTCCTGCCCCGCTTCCCCCAGCTGCGCCCGCCGGATGCTCACGGCCCGGGCGTGGGCAGCCAGGCCCTCGGCTTCCGCCATGGCTTCAACTACCGGCCCCAGCTGCTGCAGGCCGGTGCGGCTCAGGGTCTGAAAGGTTATTTTCTTGACAAACGAATCCAGCGAAACGCCGCTGTACTGCCGGGCGTAGCCGCCCGTAGGCAGGGTGTGGTTGGTGCCCGAGGCGTAGTCGCCCACGGCTTCCGGGGTGAGGTGGCCCAGGAATACCGAGCCGGCATTGGTGACGCGGGCGGCCAGCGTTTCGGGCTCCGCCACGGCCAGTATCAGGTGCTCGGGGGCGTACTGGTTGGAGTACGTCAGCATCTGGTCTGCGTCGCGCAGCAGAATGGCCCGGCTGGCGGCCAGGGCCTGGGCGGCCACTTCCTGCCGGGGCAGAGTAGCCAGCTGGGTTTGCAGCTCTGCCTGCACCCGGTCCAGCAGCGGAGCCGAATCGGTTAGCAGCACTACCTGGGAATCGGCGCCGTGCTCGGCCTGCGACAGCAGGTCGGCGGCCACGAAGGCGGCATTAGCGGTAGCGTCGGCGATGACCAGCACTTCCGACGGGCCGGCGGGCAGGTCGATGCCCACGCCGTACTCGGCCGCGGCCAGCTGCTTGGCTGCCGTTACGTAGCGGTTGCCGGGCCCGAAAATTTTGTCGACGGCCGGCACGGTGTCGGTGCCCAGGGCCAGGGCGGCAATGGCCTGCGCCCCGCCTGCCTTCACCACCTGGTCGATGCCCAGCAGCCGGGCCACAAACAGAATAACCGGGCTGATGCGCCCGTCGGCCTGGGGCGGGCTGCACACCACCACCTCGGGGCAGCCCGCCAGGCGGGCCGGCACGCCCAGCATAAGCAGGGTGCTGAACAGCGGCGCCGTGCCCCCCGGAATGTAGAGGCCCACCCGCTGCACCGGCACGGCCCGGCGCCAGCAGCGCACGCCCGGCATGGTTTCCACCACGGGCTCGGGTTGATTTTGCGCCGCGTGAAAGGCCTTGATGTTGGCGTAGGCCTGGCGAATGGCGGCTTGCAGCGCCGCCGGCACCACCGCTACTGCTTCGTCGAACTCGGCGGGAGAAACCTGGAGCGCAGTGAGGCTGGCACCGTCCAGCTCCAATGCCAGCGCGCGCAGGGCCTGGTCGCCCTGCTGCTGCACCTGCTCAAATATCCGGCGTACCCGCCCGGCTACGGTGGCCGTTTCGGCCGTGGCGGCCCGTTGCTGCAGCCCAGCCCAGGTGGCGGGCGCGGGGTAAGAAAACGTGGGAATCATGGCGCGGGCTTAGGCTATCATTTTTTCAATGGGCAGCACCAGGATGCCTTCGGCTCCCACGGCTTTGAGCTGGCTGGTGATGTGCCAGAACTCGTCTTCCTGCACCACAGACTGCACCGACACCCAGCCCGGCTCGGCCAGGGGCGTCACGGTGGGCGACTTGATGCCCGGCAGCAGGCGGCGCACATCGTCCAGGGCGCTTACCGGGGCGTTGAGCAGGATGTACTTGCTGCGCTTGGCCCGGCGCACGGCCTGCATGCGGAAGCGCAGCTGCTCGAGCAGCTCGGCCTGCAGCGGGCTCAGGTTGGGTTGGGCAATGAGCACGGCTTCGGAGCGAAACACGGTTTCGACTTCGCGCAGGCCATTGCCCAGCAAGGTGGAGCCGCTGCTGACAATGTCGCAGATGGCGTCGGCCAGCCCGATGCTGGGGGCAATTTCCACCGAGCCGCTGATGGTGTGGAGCTGGGCCTGCACGCCGCGCTCGGCCAGGTAGCTACCCAGCAGCTTAGGGTACGAGGTGGCGATGTTGAGGTTTTGCAGGTCGGCCAGCCCCTGGTAGGCAGCGGCACGCGGCACGGCCAGGCTCAGGCGGCACTTACTGAAGCCCAGGGCTTCGACTTCCAGGGCCGAGCCCCCGGCTTCCACCAGCACGTTCTGGCCCACGATGCCCAGGTCAGCCACCCCGTCCTGCACGTAGCCGGGAATGTCGTCGTCGCGCAGAAAGAGAATTTCCAGGGGGAAGTTGGTGGCTTCGGTTTTAAGCTTGTAGGAGCTGCTGACGAAGCTGATGCCGCACTCGCGGATAAGGGTAAGGGAGTCCTCGCTGAGGCGACCGGACTTTTGAATGGCTAAACGAAGCATGAAGCGAATATCTCGCGGGCCGGGCCACGGCCTGGGCAGGCAACGTGACCGGCGCACCTGGTTGGTGCGATAGGCAAACCCGAAATGTGAGAAATGGTAGCCCGGCGCGGCGACGCACCCGGGGAGCGGCGGTGGAGACGCGGGCTACCGGCGCTTAAACTGCGTCCGGCATGAGCTGCCCGGCCTCCCACAGATGGTGGTGGTGGTGAGCACCCACGATGGCGGCAGCCGATACAGCACTTACCCCGGCCACGCCGAACGCCGGCGCGGCAGTTGCATCAAAGCAAAACGGGGAAGCGGTGGAGGTCATTGCGGAGGCAAAGGTAACAGCACAATTGACAAGCCCGCTACGGTCGAGCATATTTTTGCTGGCGGGGTAGATACCGCCCCGGGCGACGAAAGGTTTTGGCCAGGGCCCGAAATTTTATCCGGCGGTCGGCGAACTTGCGCTTTCCTTGCACGCCCCATGTCCAGCTTACTTGCCTTTCTCCAGACCTTACAACCGCTCAGCCCGGCCCTGCTGGCCGCCCTTCAGGCCGTCACCACGCGGGAAGCGCTGCCCGCCCACCACCAGCTGCTGGTGCCCGGGCAGGTAGCGCGGCGCGTGTACTTTCTGGAAACCGGGCTGGTGCGCGGCTACACCCTGCTGCATGGCCGCGAGATTTCCTCCTGGTTTATGCAGGCCGGCGACTTCGTGATTTCCATCCTGAGCTTTTTCACGCAGCAGCCCGGCGACGAGTACATCGAGCTGCTGGAGCCGGCCGTGCTGCACTCCATCAGCTACGAGCAGCTGCAGCAGCTTTACCGCGACTTCCCCGAGTTTAACTTCATCGGGCGGCGGGTGCTGGAGAAATACTACGTGCTGAGCGAGCAGCGGGCCCGGCACCTGCGCGCCCACACGGCACAGGAGCGCTACGAGCTGTTGCTGCGCGACTTTCCTACGGTGTTTCAGCGCGTGGCTGTGCAGCACATTGCCTCGCACCTGGGCATGGCTCCCGAAACGCTAAGCCGGCTGCGGGGCAAAGCCGGATAGGAAGGCGCCAGCGGGCGAAAATGACATTTGTCAGAAAATTGCGGGAGTGCCCGCGGGACCTTTGGGCCTATTGCCGCGAGCCGGTACCCATTCGTCAACGCCCAACGCCTTTGCCATGACTACCCCGCACCGCCGCCGGAGCCGCACCCTGATTTACCTGGCCCTGCCGTTTGCCCTGTACCTGCTGTTCAACATCCTGGGCGGGGCCCTTTACGCCCTGGCCGTGATGGGCGAACACCACATGCGCAACCGCACCCTTTACAGCGCCTCGCTGGCGGAAGCCCGCCACACGGGCGGCTTTGCCGACACCGTGCTGGTGACTCCCCGCCGCCTGCAGCTGGGCGACTACGAAGTGCAGTTTGACGACTGCTGGCTGGAGCAGCTGCGCAGCAGCCACCGCCCGGCCTGGTACCGCCCGCGGGTGGAGCGCCTGAACAATAGGGCGGCTATCTACCTGCATTACCGCGTCAGCTACCAGGGCCGCCCCCTGCCCGGCTACCAGGACGCGGTGACGGTGTACAGCGAAGAGGGCGGGCAGGGCAGCTTTTCTCCCCGGCTCGAGCGGCAGCGGCTGGAAGTGTACACCGAGATTCTGCCCGACAGCACCCTGAACCTCAAGCTGCCCCTGTCCTTGTGCCTGCAATACCTATCCGGCAAAGGGCCCAAAACCTGCGCCGCCGCCTACCCGGTCTCGGCCCAGAAGTGGCTGGAGCGGCAGGCAAGGCCAGCGGCCAGTGATGCTAAAACCGGGCAATAACGCGCAGGTTTACCACCCGCTGCGAGAGGTAGCTGGGCACGGAGTAAATCTGCCCTTTTACGTCCTGCAGGTAGTTGTAGCCGGCCACATTGTTGGCCCCCAGCACGTTCAGGATTTCCAGTCCAATCCACAGGCTTTCGAAGTCGTAGAAGCGGCTGCGCTGGCCGGTGCGCAGGCTTACCACTTTGGAGAAGCCCAAATCCACGCGCTTGTAGCTGCGTTCCAGCTCGGAGGTGCCGCGTAGGTCGGGCAGGTTGGGCGGGCTGAAGGGCAGGCCGGTGCCAAACACGAGGTTGACGTAGCCCCGCACCGAGGGGTTGTTGGGCAGGTGGTCCTGGAAAAAGATGCCCACGTTCAGGCGCTGGTCCTGGGGCCGGCGGATGTAGCCCTTGGCCTCGCGGCCGACTACCTTGCCGTCGCCGTCCACCACGTTGATGGAGTCGCCGACCACGTTTTCGCGGGTCGTGAGCAGGCCCAGGCTAAACCACGACTCGGCGCCCTTCACAAACTCCCCGCTGATGCGCGTGTCGAAGCCGGCGGCGTAGGCCGTGGCATTGTTTTGAGCGAAGTAGCGCAGGCGCACGTTGTCGATGTCGTAGGGCACCACGTCGGTCAGGTACTTGTAGTACGCCTCGGCCGTAAACTTGAAGGGCCGGCCAAACTGCTGAAAGCTGATGTCTTTGCCCACAATGAAGTGCAGGGAGCGCTGGGCCCGCAGCTCGGGGTTGAGCACGCCGGTTTGCACCAGCGGCTCGCTGGGGTTGCGCCGCTCGCCGGCCTGGCTGCGCAGCTCCCGGTAGAACGGCGGCTGGTAGTACACCCCGGCCGCCGCCTTGAACGAGCGGTTGGGGTGCTGGCGGCTGATGGCCGAGAACTGCACCCGGGGGCTCAGCACGAACTGCCCATTGGTGGTCCAGTAGTGGCCGCGCACGCCCACGGTAAGGGTGCGCAGGGTATCGATTTCCCAGGTATCCTGCACATAGGCCTGGCTGCGGGTGCTGAGCAGGCTCAGGTCCGACAGCAGGCGGGTGCGGCGGGCGTCGGGCACGAAGTCGGCCGAGTCGGCAAAGCTGTACTCGTCGAGCTTGTCGGCGATGTACTCCCGGCTCAGCTTGGCTCCCCAGCGCACGGTGTGAGCCTGGGCCGGTACCCAGCGCCCCCGAAGCTCGCCCGTGAAAATGCGGGCCCGCAGGAAGTTGCGGGAGTGCTTGAACTCGGAGCCAATGTCGCGCTGGCGCACGGCCTGGTTGAAGTCCGGCGAGCTGGGGTCGCGGTTTATTTCGGCAAAGGTGTAGGCTGCTTCTACATCGCGCAGCTCAAACTCCTGCGAGCCCACGGCCGAGCCCAGCAGCTCCACCTGCAGGCGGGGCGTAAAGTCGTGCTTGAGGCTGAGCCCGCCCTGGTAGGTGTCGTACTGCATCCGCTCCCGGCCTTCGTAGGCAATGAAGAGGCGGGTAAACTGGTTCGTGGACGTGGAAAAGGTCGCCTGCCCGGTTTCGGGCGAGAAGCGGTAGTCGTTGTGGGCCAGCACGCCCAGGATGCCCAGGGTGGTGCGCTGCAGGTCGTCTTGTTTGCCTAGGCCGATGTTGACGTACGCCTGGCCGTCGTAGAAGGTGGGGTTGTAGCCGCCCTGGGCCTGGCGCAGGGAGCGGAACACGTACTGTGCATTCTTGTAGCGAAGGCCGGCCACGTAGCTTACCCGCCCGCCGGCGCTGCGCGACTCGGCGTGGGCGGCTCCGCCCACCAGGCTGGCCGTGAGCGTGGCGGCAAACTTCTCCGGTGTCTTGTAGTCCACGTTCAGCACCGAGGCCAGCTTGTCGCCAAAGCGCGGCTGCCAGCCGCCGCTGCTAAACTCCACCTGCCGCACCATGTCGGGGTTGATAAAGCTTAGCCCTTCCTGCTGGGCGGTGGTGACCAGAAACGGCCGGTACACCTCGAGGCCGTTTACGTACACCAGGTTTTCGTCGTAGTTGCCCCCCCGCACGTTGTAGGTGCTGGTCAGCTCGTTGTTGGAAACAACGCCCGGCAGGGTTTTCAGGATGGCGTTGAAGTCGCCGAAGGGCGAGGGAATTTCCTTGGCAGCCCGCGGGTCGAGCCGGGTCAGGCTGACTTCCTCGCGGGTGATACCCGCCTCCGTGCGCGCGCGCACGGTCACGTTGTCGAGCGAGCGATTGTCGGGGCGCATGGCCAGGCTTAGGGGGCGGGCGGCATCGGCGGGCAGCACCAGGCGCTGGCGAATGGGCTGATAGCCCAGGCGCCGCGCCACCAGCACCAGCGTCTGCCCCGCGGCCGGCTGGCGTGCGCGCAGCTCAAAGGTGCCATCGGGCCGGGTGTTGGTGCCCACCGGCTGTCCTTCAATGCCCACGCTGACCACCTCCAGGGGCTTGCCCTCGGCATCGCGTACCGTGCCGGTGAGGGTGATGGTGCCGGGCGTAGCCGCCGGCGGGTTGCTTACCTGCGCCAAGGCTGGTGCTGGCAGGGCCAGCGCCAGGGGCAGCAGCAGCAGCACTCCGCCCACCATCCGGCAAGCGGCGCCGCCCTTTTCTTTGCCCCGCAGCCGGGTTTGCTCCAGACCCGTCATATGTTCTTGCTTCACGTTCGTCACAACGGCCTGCCGGCTGGTCTATTGCATGCGGCCGGTGCTCAGCTCCAGCCCGGCCAGGTGCCCGCGCAGGCGCTCCAGGGTTGCCACCGGCCCTTCGGGGGCGTTAAAGACAAAGCTGCCAGCCACCAGCACGTCGGCCCCGGCCTCAACCAGGGGGCCGGCATTGGCCAGGCTCACGCCACCGTCAACTTCAATCAGGGCGTCGGAGCCGCAGTCAATCAGCAGAGCTTTCAGGTCGGCCACTTTGCGCAGGGTGTTGGGAATAAAGGCCTGCCCGCCAAAGCCGGGGTTTACCGACATGATGCATACCAGGTCCAGGTCGGCGGCCAGGTTTTCGAGCACCTGGATGGGCGTATGCGGGTTGAGGGCCACACCGGCCTGGCAGCCCAGCTGCTTGATTTGCTGCACCACGCGGTGCAGGTGCGGGCAGGCTTCGGCGTGCACGGTAATGACGTCGGCGCCGGCATCGCGGAAAGCCGCCAGGTAGTGCTGGGGCTCCTCAATCATCAGGTGTACGTCGATGGGCTGGCGCGCATGGCGTTTCACGGCCTGCAGCACGGGCAGTCCAAAGGAGATGTTGGGCACAAAGCGGCCGTCCATCACGTCGAAATGCAGCCAGTCGGCGGCGCTGGCCGCGAGGCGTTCGGTTTCAGCTTGCAGGTTGGCCATGTCGGCGGCCAGGAGCGAGGGGGCCAGCAACGGGGCGCGGCGGGTTGCGTTCATGCCTGCGAAGGTACGATAGGGAGTTATGAGTTATGAGTTATGAATTAGGAGTTGAAAAAAACACCGGCGGCCTGGGCAAATCGGAGCGCAGGCAGAAAGGCCCTACTTTTGCCCACCTCAAGCGCCTTCACGTAGCCGCTGGACTAATAACGCATCACTTGTAACTCAAAACTCCCTTCCAAATGCCTTATCCTCTTCCCATTCTTGTTCGCGGCATCAACAACCTGTCCGATGCCCGCTACTGTGCCGGCATGGGAGCCGATAAGCTCTCGTTTGTGCTCGACCCCCACCTGCCCGGACACCTGGAGCCTGCTGCGGTAAAGGAACTAGCGGGCTGGGTGGCCGGCGTCGACATCATCGGCGAGTTTGGCGAACTGTCGGCACCGGAAATAAATGCCCTGGCTGCCGAGTGCGCGCTCGATGCCGTGCTGCTGCGCGGCCTGCGTTCGGCCGACGAGCTGGCGGATATTGCGCCGCCTGTTTTGCTGGAGCTCAATCTGGCTGAGCTGCACCAGGAAACCGACCTGGGCACCATTGCCCCTGCCATTGCCGGCGTGGTAGTGGAGCTGCCCGGTCTCGACTTCACGGCCGATTCCCCGGAAGTGGACAACACCCTTTCGATGGTAAGTGAGCTGGCGGCCCAGGCCCCGCTGTGGCTGGGCCCTGGCCTCGACCCGGCCCGGGCCCGCCAGACCGTAGACCTGATGCCAGCCCGGGGCCTGGTGTTCGCCTCCGGCTACGAGATAAAGCCCGGCCTGCGCGACTTCGACCAGCTGGAAGCAGTGTTCGAGGCTCTGGAAACTGAGTAGGCTGTGTGGTTAGGTAGTTGTCAGTTGTTCGTTGTCAGATTGTTCTATATAATTATTCATGACAACTGACAACTGACAACTGACAACTGACAACTGACAACTGACAACTGACAACTGACAACTGACAACTGACAACTGACAACTGACAACTGACAACCTCAATTCAACCGGAACTGCACGTACTTGATAGGTACGCCAACAGCGCGGTACTTGCCCTCGAAGTGGGTTTGTATGGCTTGGGCCTCATTAAAGAGAGGGTCCGTTTCGGCGTACAGGTCGCGGGTGTGGGCCAGCACCTCCGCACCTGCTCGCTCGCTTAATACTTCGAGGGTGTATTCGTAGAGCTGCTCGTTGTCGGTTTTCAGGTGGGCCAGGCCGCCGGGCTGCAGCAGGCGCTCGTACTGATTCAGGAAGCGCGGTGAGGTCAGGCGGCGCTTGATGTCGCGGTCGCGCGGCCGGGGGTCGGGAAAGGTAATCCAGATTTCGGCCAGCTCGCCGGGGGCAAACTGCGCTTCCAGCGCTTCGGCCCGGGTACGTACGAAGCCTACGTTGCCAAGACCCAGGGCCTCGGCCCGGGTGCTGCCCCGCCAGATTCGCTCACCCTTGATGTCGAGGCCCAGAAAGTTGCGGCCCGGGTGGCGCTGGGCCAGGCCCACGGTGTACTCGCCTTTGCCGCAGCCTACTTCCAGCACCAGCGGCTGGCTGTTTTTGAAAAAGTCCGCAGCCCAGCGGCCACCCAGCTGCTCATACTCGGGTTTGCCCGGCTCCACGATGTCGGGGCGGGCGGCATTGTCAGCAAAGCGCTGCAGTTTAACGCGGGGCATAGGGGTTGTTAAATGGAAGAAGTCGAGGGGTTGAGAAGTTTGAACCCGTCGTTTTTAGCTAAAGCAACATTAAGAGTACAGCTCGTCTACTTCGGCAACAACAAAGGTGCTGCCCCCAATAAAGACGACATCGTCGGGCAAGGCCGACTGACGGGCGGCCGCGACGGCGGCCGCAACGGGCCCAAAGTTCTGGCCCAGCAAGCCGGCCGCGGCGGCCATTGTGGCCAGCTCGTCGCCGGGCAGGGCCCGCGGGATGGCCGCCTGGCAAAAGTAATAGCTGGCCTCCCGGGGTAGCATGGCCAGCATCTTGGCTACATCCTTGTCGTTGACGGCACCAATGACCATGTGCAGCCGGCGGTAGCGCAGGCGGCCGAGCTGCTCCAGCACCAGGCGCAGCCCTGCTTCGTTGTGGCCGGTGTCGCACACCACCAGGGGCCGGCGGCCGATGATGCTCCAGCGGCCCCGCAGCCCGGTCAGCTGGGTTACCTCCCGTAAGCCGCGGCGCACCGCGGCTTCGGGCAGCTCAAAGCCCTGGCGGCGCAGCTCGTCCAGCACCGCGAGCACACCGGGCAGGTTGAGGCGCTGGTAGTGGCCCAGCAGGCCCAGCTCTACCGTTCCCAGGTAGGGCTTGCCATTGCGGCGCAGCTCGAAGGCTTGCAGCCCGGTTTCCTCTTCCTGGCCTTGAGCGATACGCTCCGCCTGGTACAGGTCGTCGGCAAACAGCAAGGCGCTTCCCTCCTGCCGGGCTTTGTCTTCAAATACGTGCTGCACCTCCGGCTGGGTCAGGCTCACCACTGCCGGCACGCCCGGCTTGATGATGCCGGCTTTTTCACTGGCAATCTGCGGCAGCGTGTCGCCGAGCAGAGCCTGGTGGTCGTAGCTGATGTTGGTGATAAGCGACACCAGCGGCGTAATGATGTTGGTGGAGTCGAGCCTTCCGCCCAGGCCCACTTCAATCACGGCAATGTCGACTTCCATCCGGGCAAAGTAGTCGTAGGCCAGTGCCACGCACATCTCAAAAAAAGACGGCTGCACCTGCTCAAACAAGCCACGCCACCTGGTCACCCAGTCCACGAGGTAGTCGGGCGGCAGCTCCTGCCCGTTCAGGCGGATGCGCTCGGTGAACTCGCGCAGGTGGGGCGAGGTGTAAAGACCAACTTTATAGCCGGCCGCCTGCAGCACCGCCGCCAGCAGGTGCGAGCTGCTGCCCTTGCCGTTGGTGCCGGCCACGTGCACGCTGCGAAAGCGCCGCTCCGGCTGCCCCATGGCCGCCGACAATGCCAGCGCGTTATCCAGTCCCTTTTTAAAGCCGGCCATCCCTACCCGCTGAAACATGGGCAGCTGCTGGTAGAGATAAGCCAGGGTTTCGGCGTAAGTCATCCTTGTGAATTATGAGTTATGAGTTATGAGTTATGGGATATCCGCCCTTGCCAGACAAATAACTCATAACTCATAACTCATAACTCTTAGTTGACTACCGTACCGAGAAGCGGAAGGTGTAGAAGCCCGTGGCGCCGCCCGAGCCCGAGTTGGTCCGGACGAAGTTGGCATCGAGCAGCTTGTCGCGGCAGAGCTTTTCCTGGGCCGGCGACACGTTGCCAGACACTTTGGTAACGGACTCCACTTCGCCGTCTTCGGTAATCTTAATTTTAAAGCGAACCACGCCGGGGTTGTCATCGATGGGGTCCACGCGGGGCGGGGTCTCGAAGCGCCAGCCCGACATGTCCAGGCCGTCGCCGTCGCCCATGCCACGCCCGCGGCCGTTGCCGCCGCCATCGCCCCCGCCGGTGCCGCCGGTGCCGTACAGGGCTTTAGCGTCGAGCGAGCCCTTGGGGTCGCCCTGGTCGCCTACTTTGCCGGGCCGGTCCCCGTTGTTGTTGCCCGTGGCGGCGGTGCTGCTGCCGTTGGTGCCATTCCCCCCGCCGTCGTTGCTGCCCTTGGGCGAAAACGTCACGGCCACCTTGCGCTGGGGCTTGGGCGTTTCTTTTACCTCTTCCTTCGCGGGAGCCGGCGTTTCCACCGGCGTTTCCGACACCGGGCTGTCCTCGGCGTCGCTGGTAATAATCTTGGCCTGGCTGGGCGGCGTGGGGTCCGACTCAGCTTCGGCCGGCGTGGTCTGGGGGTCGGGGCTCAGGGCCGGGGCCTTGCTGTCGACCCGGTTCTCAGAGGCATTGGCCGTGGCCGTGGTTTGCACGTCGCCGTCACCTTCCGGGTCCAGGCCGTAGTTGAGCTCCACATCGCCCCCGCCGCCGGTTTCGAAGGCTTCCAGGGGCGGGTTGGGGCCGTTAAAGGCCATGAAGTAGAACAGTAGCCCCAGCAGGGCATGCAGCACGATGGTGGCAATAAGGGCCTCTTTACGGTGCTGTTCGGGATAGTCGAGAGCCATTGCTTTTTAGTAATGAAGTAATGGGGTAATGAGGTGAGGAAGGTGGGATAAAGAAAGTAAACAGCAATTGCTTGTTGAGGGAATACCAGTGGCTTAGTTCCAGTTACACCATCTGCCTAACCGCAGTTGACAAGCGGGAAGACAATCGAAACTGTAATAGCAAACGTGGTTGTAGCCAGCCCAGTTCTCTATGGCCTCATTGCCCTATTACTTTATCACCTCCTCACTTATCAGCCTTTACCGGCAGCCTGCTGGGCCTGGGTAGCCATTACCATGCGAATCTTGAGGCGGTTGCCCAGCTCCAGAATGTCCACCAGCTTTTGCACGTTCAGGGAAGCATCCACGCGCAGCACCACGGTGGGCTGGTCGAGGTTTTCCTGGCCGATGAGGGCCTTGAGCTCGTTTTCGAGGTTAGCCGCGTTTACCGGCTTTTTATTGACGTAGTAATCCCCGGCCGCATTTACCGATACGGTAATGGGCTGCTTCATCACCTGCTTGCTCGACTTGGCGCTGGGCAGCAGCAGCTTGATGACGTTGGGGTTCACCATGGTACTCACAATCAGAAAGAACAGCATCAGGAAAAACATGATGTCGTTCATGGCCCCGGTCTCAACGTGAGACGAAGCGCGGCGGCGGCGGGAGAAGTCCATATTGGAGGGAGTTATGAGTTATGAATTATGAGTTATGGGTTACTTGCCCGGGCCAGGACAAATAACTCATAACTCATAATTCATAACTCCCTTTTAATTGTCCTGCAGGATGTCCATGAACTCGATGGCCGAGTTCTCCATGCGGAAGACCATGCGCTCGACCAGGATGCTGAGCCAGTGGTAGCCGACGTGGGCGATGATGCCGACGATAAGGCCGGTAGCCGACGTTACCATCTTGGTGTACAAGCCACCGGCAATCTGGCCGATGCCGAACTCGCCGGTGGCGTTGATGGCGTAGAAAATCTTGATTACGCCGATGATGGTACCCACGAAACCCAGCATGGGCGCAATACCGGCGATGATGCCCAGGATGCTGATGTTTTTCTCGAGGCGGGCAATTTCAATCTTGCCCACGTTTTCAACGGAAGTTTCAATCTCCTTCAGGGGCAGGCCAATGCGGCGCAGGCCTTTTTCTACCATGCGGGCCAGCGGCGAGGGGTTCTGGGCGCAGAGCATTTTGGCCCCGGCCAGGTCGCCTTTCACCATCAGGCCGCGGATGCCCGTCATAAAGGCTTCGGGGTTGCCGGCGGCCCGGCGGATGGTAATGTAGCGCTCGATGATGATGTAAATCGAAACAAACGAGAGCAGAAACAGCGGCAGCATTATCCAGCCGCCCTTGAAAATCAAATCGATGAGGGAAAGCCCTCCATCGGCCTGAGCAACGGCATTTACCGCGGCATTCACCGAATCAGGCGCGGCGGAACCGGCTTGCAACAGAAAAACAGACATGTTTAATAGTTAAGAACCAAATGTGAGTTAGTGGAATGCGCCTTGGTCCGCAAACGACGGGCTTCGTTTTCCGCGGCTGCCTTATCGGCAAAGTCAGCCACCGACAGGCGGAACAAGCGGCTGCCGGGCGGGGGAAGCAGCACCCGGGCCGAGCCGCCCTTTTGTGCCTTACGCACCTTTTCGGCGCTGGCCAGGGTGCGGAAAGCGCCGGCGATAACGTAGAAACGCCCCGTCTGGCTTTTGATTGTGGTAGAGGCCGGAGCTGCGGCTGATGCGCTGGGCGCGGCGGCATTGCTACCCGCCACTGCAGGCTTCGCAACTTTGGCTTTTACAGCCTTATCGGCCAGCGGCTTAGCTGCCGGCTCTTCAAGCTTCACAGCCGCTACCTCCGGGGCTTCCACATTGGTATCCCAGGCATCTTCGGCGGCGCCGGTTGCTGGGGCACTGTTCTCGTCCACAGCTTCAGCGGTGCTGGCAGGAGAAGTTGCGGGTGCTGGCAGCTCTGCCGGGGCCTTCGCGGTTGCGGCCTCCCCGTTATCGGACCAGGCGGGCTGGGCCAGGGTCGCCTGCTGCGGCTTCTCCAGCAAATATGCCGGAGCCGAGGCCACTGAGCTCGCCGCTTTGGGCTGGAACCAGCTGCTGAGGCCGAGCTGCCACTGCGCCGGCACCTGGCCGCCCCGCAGGGCCATCAGGTAGTTAGCCGAGACCAGCAGCGTCGCCACCACCGCTACCGCCAGGCCGGGCAGCAGGCGGGCCATTTTACCCCGGCGGGCCGTGCCCGAGCGCAGCACGGGCTGGGCCGCCTTCTCGCGAGCCAGGCGGGCATTGGTAGCCAGCACGGGGCGGGCCACTACCTCCGGCAAGCCAAAGGAAGCCGGCAGCAGGTTGTCGGAGCCGGTGTACTCAAAGGAAAGCCCCCGGCCGGCCGCCTGGCGGAAAATGCCAATTCCCGGCAGCTCGGTGCGGTTGGTTTCCTGCAGGTCCTGCTGCAGCCGGGCCACGGCCTGCCGCACTACTTCGCGCGCCTGGGCAATGGAGATTTCCTGGTACTGAGCCAGCGCATCCACCAGCAACCCATCGTTACGGGTCAGCGCCTGGTTGAAGGCCACCAGCTTGGTGGGCGGGCTCAGCACCTGCCGGCCGGGCTGCAAGCGGGCCGGCGCCGTATCTGCCACCAATCCCCCAAAATCCGGAATAATCACGCAGTCGTGGTCACGCAGAAGCGGGCGAATGTGGTCAGCAAGGTGCATTTTCGGGTGGGAATTATAAATTATGAATTATGAATTATAAGTTCACTGGCTGACAATGAATTGCCAGCCCAGAACCAATAATTTATAATTTATAATTTATCATTTATAATTATTTTGCCTAGAACGAGTAAGAGGCGCCCCCAATCACATTAATGCCTTTTACCGGATAGCGGTAAAAGCGCTGGTACTGCTGGTTGGCGAGGTTGTTACCCATCACAAAGATGGATAAATTTGGCGTAATGCGGTAGTCGGCGCGAAGATTCAGGTCATAGATAGCGTTGGTGGCCCGGTAGAAATCCGGTACCGACTTGTCGCCGTTGCTGGTATAGCTGATACCATAGCTGGCCGAGTAGAAGTAAGCTTCCACGCCCAGCAGCAGCTTGTCGAATGCATTGTAGGTGCCGAACACCGAGCTCTGAAACTCGGGGCGGTGGAAGGGCTTGGCCAGGCTGCCCAGCGTGTACATGTTGTAGTCCAGGCGGGTGCCCAGGCGAAACTTCTCGGCCGAGGTATAGAGCAGCTCCCCGTGCACGTTCAGCAGCTGGGTAGTTTCCCGGTCATACACCAGGTCGAACTTGGCCGGGTTAACGGGATTGTTGAGGTAGAAGTACAGGTTTTTGTCGCGGCTGTAGGTAGCACGGGCGTTGAGCTCCAGGCCCCGCACCGGCGTGGAGTTGAAGCCGCCGTACACCGTTGGTCCGCGGCGGGTATCGCCCACCTGCAGCCCTTGGTTGAGCCAGGGGTTTTCGGTGCTCAGGTCGTAGCGCGTAACGCGCTGAATGGCTCCGCCCAAACCGGCGTAGACGGTAAATTTCTCCGGCACCAGGGTGTAGCCTACACGCACGGCGGGATTGAATAGCACCGGGCTGACGTTGTTGATGGTATCGGACGAATAGCCGATGGTGGCGCCCAGCATCACGCTGATGCGCTTGCCGGTGAGCTCGTAGGCCGGGGTGCCCTGCACAAAGCTGCGGGTGCGCGAGCCCAGACGGCCCGAGTCCTTGTCGGCAATAAAGGAGGCATCGGCCGCCAGGGTCACCCGGCTGGTTTCGCCCAGCGCATAGCCAGCTTTGCCGTTTATGGTGAAGTTGCTTTCGCTGGCCACGAAGTTGTCTTTCCAGTACTTAAAGCCCAGGCCGGCGTCGTACTGCAGCTGCTGCTGGGGGTCGCGGTTGTGGGCGTAGGCTTTCACCGCGCCTCGGCTGAAGGCCTGGCCGATGCTGCCGGCCTCGGGCTGGGGCTTGCTGCGGTCGTAGCCGTAAAACTTATACCGCTCGTGGCCCAGGTCCACGGTAGCGCCAACGGCGGTGCTGCCCAGGTATTTTTCCCCCATGAGCGTGGCGCTGCTCTCGCTTACGGCTGAGTTCTTGGCATCGACAGGGCCGTTCAGCGAGTTGACGTGGCGCAGGTCCACACCATAAGCCAGGTCGGAGGTGCGGGTGCTGTGCAGGTGGGCGCGGCCGAAAAAAGTGCCGTAGTTGCCGATGCCCACCTTCACGTATTTGCCCATCAGGGGGGCTGGCTCTTCCTGGCGGATGGTGAGCACGCGCACCGAGGGGTTGAGGCGGTCGGCGGGCAGGCGGAAGTCGGGGAAGGTGTACGTCACCTTACGCTCCGTCTGGGGCGGGGCCGGCAGGCGAATCTTGTCGAAGTTGCGCGTGGCCTCGGGCAGCTGGTTTACCCGCTCCTTTACGATTTCAATCTCGGCTTCTTCAATCTTGCCCCGGGGCTTGGGCGGGGTGGTGCGGCCCGGCTGGGCGGCCACCGGCAGAGCCAGTACCAGACCGGCCAGCAGCAGCCCGGCCTTCAGGCCCTGGCGTGAGCTCAGGTTAACGCTTGAACGATTTATCAACAACAGCTTCATCAGCAGAATTTTATTCAGTAAGAAAAGATACACCGCAGCCCCTTTCCGGTGGGCCTTGCCCGGGCTGGCTTAGCGCCCCTTGGGTGGGCTGGCCGGCTTGCCTTTAGGCGCCGGGGCCGGGGTGGTAGCCGGGGTAGTGGCAGGCGTTTTAGCGGGGGCTTTGGTGCCTGCCGGAGCCGGGGCCGTGCCTTTTTCAGCGCCGGACTTGGTGGGGGCTGGAGCTTTGCCCCCGCCCGACTTCGGGGCCGGCGTGTCGTCGTCGCTGTTGTCGGCCCCCAGGTTGGCCAGGCGCTTGCGGGCAGCTTCCACGATTTCAGCCACCGGGAAGTTGTTGTCGATAATCGAGTTCAGGGTGCCCCGCGCCTGGAAATTGTCGCCCTGGGCGGCGTAGGCGTCGGCCACCAGCAGGAAGGCCCGGCCCTGCCACAGGGTGTAGCTGCTGAAGTCGGAGTTAACCTTGAGGGCGGCGGCAATGGCGTCGTCGTACTTTTTCTGCTTGTGCAGGCTTTCGGCCAGGTAGTACTGGGCCTCGGCACCGTTGACGTCGTTGGGGGCCGACTGCACGGCCGTGGCCAGTTCGGTGGCGGCCTGCTCGTAGTTGCCCAGGCGGTAGCTGGCCTTGCCCAGGTAGAGCAGGGCAGCGTTGGTGGCGTTGGCCGTGGCGCCGGCCAGGCCGCGCAGCTCTTCGGCCGCCTGGCGGGCTTTGGCGAAGTCGCCGTTTTCGTAGTAGCTGCGCATCAGGCCCAGGGTGGCGTTGGCCACCTCGCGGCGGTTGCTGCTGGCCCCGCGCAGGCGGTCGTAGTGCTTAATGGCCTCGGGGTAGTTCTTGTTTTCAAACTCCAGCTCGGCCACCCGGCCCACGGCGCGGTTCATGAACTCGCTTTTGCTTTCGGCTACCACGGCCCGCATGCGGGTCAGTCCCTGCTGCTTGTCGCCGGTTTTGAGGTAGGAGTCGGCCAGGTAGTAGCGGGCATCGGCGCCCAGGGCGTTGTTGGGGTATGCCTTCAGGTAAGACTCCAGGCGCAGGATGGCCTGGGGGTACTTTTCGGCCAGGTACAGCGACTTGGCGGCTTCATACTCCACGCTCTCGGTGGCTTTGCTGTCGGGGTTCAGGGCTTTGAAGCTGGCCAGGGAGGCATCGAACTCCTCGGTACGGCCCAGGGCCGCCAGGCTTTCCTGCAGGCGGTACAGGGCCTGGGAAGCGGCCTGGCTGCGCGGGTACTCGCCCAGCACGCGCTGGAAGTCGGCCACGGCCGTTTCGTGCTGCTGCAGGTTGGCGTAAGCCACGCCTCGCTTCTGCAGGGCCTGGGGAATGAGGGCGCTGTTGGGGCGGTTGTCAATCAGCTTGCTGAATCCCTCAACGGCCGGCTGGTAGTCGCCGGCCTCGAAAGCAAACTGGGCCTGCTGAAACACGGCTTCTTCGGCGTAGCGCGAGTTGGGGCTGGTTTTGAGCAGCGAAGCCAGGGTTTTGTTGGCTTCGTCGCGGCGGCCCATCAGGCCCAGGGTCAGGCCTTTCTGGTAGTAGGCGTAGTCCTTGTCGTTGGCATTGGCCTGAATCACCTTGTCGTACAGCTCCAGGGCCTGGGCGTAGCTCTTGCCCACGTAGTGGGTGTCGGCCAGGCGCAGGGTGGCGTCGTAGTAATTGGGGTCGGAAGGCTTGGCACTGGCATCGCTGAGGAAGGCCTGGAACTGAGGCCGGGCTTTCTCATACTGCTTGGTGTTGTAGTAGGCATAGCCCAGGCCGTAGCGGGCTTTCTGCTCAAACTCCTTTTCGTCGGCATCCACGCCGCCCTGGCGGGCGGTGCGGGCCGCCGCGTTGTAGGCGGCAATGGCTTCGGAGTACTGCTGACCTACGCTGTAGATTTCTCCTTTCAGCACCTGGGCCGCGGCACGCAGGGCGTCGTCGTTGGGGTACTTCAGCGACTTATCGAGCAGCGGCAGGGCCTCGGCGTAGCTGCCGTTGTTGTAGAGGGTGGCGGCCTGGGAGTAGGCCACGCGCTGGAAGGTGGCGTTGAGCTTGTTGCTGCGCTCGTCCAGGCTTTCGAGGTAAGTCAGGGCCTGCTGGTAGTCGGTCGACGACAGGAAGCTGGCGCTGAGCAGGTCGTCGACAGCGGGCTGATTCTTAGAGCGCGGGTACTTTTTCTGGAAGTCCTTCAGCACGTTAATCACCTCGGGCAGGTTGCCCAGCTCGTACTGCACCTGGCCCAGCCGGAGCGTGGCGTTTTCGCTGATTTCGCGCACCTGGTTGGCCTGGCGGGCGGCGTCGAAGGCCGTTATGGCCTGGGGCTTCTGACCGGCCTGCACGTAGCTCAGGCCCAGGTGGTAGGCTGCGTTCTGGCCCAGGGAGTCGCGGCGCACGGCCACGTTCTTGAGGCTGGCGATGGCCCCCTTAAAGTCGCCCTGCTTGTAGTTGGCAAAGCCAATCTTGTACTGCAGGGCCGGCTCCACCTTGCCCTTGCGGGCAGCCGCAAACTTGTCGAAATACCCGGCTGCTTCCTTGTAGTCCTGCTTCTGGTAGTAGGCGTCGCCCACCAGCAGGTTGATTTCCTCGGCGTTCTGCGGCGGGGGCGACGCCTTCAGCGCCGCCGTGGCGTAGCGAATCAGGCCGTCGTAGTTGCCTTCCTTGTAGTAAATCTGGGTCATCACGGCCGGCACCACGGCCTTGTAGGCGTCGTTCTGCTCGGCCACGCCCAGGTCGGTGCGGGCTGCGGCGTAGTCGCCGGCGCGATACGCCAGGTAGCCGGCGTAGTAGGAGCTGGCGTAGCGGTACTCGCCCTGCACCTTCTTGTTGCGGTCGAACAGCAGCCGGGCCTTGTCGTACTCCTTCTGCTCGAAGAAGCTGTAGGCCAGCTTAAAGTCCGACTCGGCCCGCTGGGCGGTGGTCAGGTTGTCGGGAGCCACCTTCTGGAAGTAGCGGATGGCGGCCGGGTAGTCTTTCTGGTCGAAGTAGAACTTGCCCAGCTCGTAGTAGGCCACGGCCGAGCGCGGGTGGGCCGGGTGCTGCTCGGCAAAGTCGAGGATGAGGCCCTCGGCGTCGGGGTGCAGCAGGTAGAGGCCGCTCACGGCGTAGTAGTACTCGGCGTCGGCGGTGCGGTCGCGGGAGGCGGGCCCGGCCTGTCCGGCGCGGCGCGGCTCAATCTCGAGGTAGTGGCGGAAGGCTTGCTGGGCGGCGCCGTACTGCCCACGGTCGAACAGCTCCAGGCCTTCCTGGAAATGCCGCTCGTCGGAGGCAAACACCTGGGATTGCTGGGCCAGGGCAGCTACCGGGGCAGCGGCGCTAAGGGCGGCGGCCAGCGCCAGCCGGGGAAATAGCTTCATCGAAAAATCAAATCAGGTTGCGGACCGCACAGGGCCCGGGAAGATGCCAAAAGTAGCAAGAAAAGGCCGTAGGTTGCCTGAAAAGAACGCAGTGGCTGCTGCACTTATTTTTTAGTGAGCAACCAATTAGCTGTCGTTTCTTATCGTCACAAGTCCGGTTTGGTTGGGGCTGCAGGCGTTACTATCCGCAAAACAGTGCGCTGATTTCCCGTTCTACCTTCGCCCTATCGCACGGTTACGCCACCCCACCTCGGCTGGTCTTGAAAAGACGAAACCCTGGCCGGGGGCACGGCCAGGGTTTTAAAGAAGCTGGTGGAATGCACACCTAACTTCTCCCTGAGAATGAGAAATAAGCGTGTATTGAAACTACTACGGGCAGTCGGTCAGGCTGTTCTGCTGGGCTTTACGAGCGGCGCAGCCAAGGCCTTTGGCTTGTTGCTACTCACTCACCTGCTCCAGCGGCAATTAGGTAAGGGGCTGGGCCAGGAGGTTCGGCGCCCTTACTTTTTGTGGACGCTGCAAAGGCAAAACAAAATCGACAATGTATTCGAGCTATAGGGCTTGAACGCGGTGAGCCAGCATTGGCTTGTAGATTGGGGCTTTAACATAATGCCTACTAGCAGGGACCGACTATACCCTTCCTTGCGCATTGGAACGGAGTGAACGGTGGCAAGCTGAAGTTTGTGATGAGTGCTTGACCTACCGTTTCAAAATAGTGTCAATTCGATTATACCGTGGCTATGATAACCGATAAAAAACAGATTCTGAGGGTGCTGAAAGCGGCTCTTTCTAACACTTATTACACAAGGTTCACATATTACATCACCGGCTTTGAGTGTGAATTATTTAATGATACCCTTAGCATCACTGCTCACCTGGTTTTTAGTGAAATTGAGCTGGAGGATAAAGCTGAATGGAACAAATGGGTAACGTCGGCGCCGTTCAATATCGAAAATTATAATGGACCGGAGGAGCCTGCCAGGGTCTTTTTAGCCGGCCTGCTAACCCAGGCCAGCATTCAGGATGTGGAAGAGGAAAACGGAGGCACCCTGATATTAACCTTCAAAAACGGCATGCGGGTTAGGCTGGTAGGAGAAACAGACATTGAAGACATGTCATGGACTATAGAATTCCGCAACGCTGATGGTGATAAAATAGGAGACTGTACCTCCTCTTTCAATGAACTGTTTATGAATGCCAGCGGCCAGTTTTTGAGTATTGTAGCTGAAGCAAGTAGCTGACAATACACCTTAAGTCCTTCGTGGATGAAACCTCCCAAAGCCCCAGCCCGCCTGCCCGCAGCCGAAATAGCTGCTCGCGTCATCCACAACTTCGTGGTGAAGCACCGCCAGCCCCGCTACTTAGGGTTAGTAGCGCGGCATTACTCCGGGGGTAGCCACGGCTTTGGCGAGTTAGACCATTTCATCCGCAACCTGGACCTTCGCTACTGCCATCAAATTCCTTCGGGCCTGCAGCATACCGACAGCATTTTTCAGCAGCTCCAGGCCCTCACGTCTGCCAACGACTGCTTCATTATGCACGCAAGAGCAGAGCTCGATGGCCAATGGATGAACCTACGGCAGGCCCTGGAACTGGTAGTCGGAAGTGGCGACGGCGCTTTTCTGGTTCTCGACAACGGCGAGATTATGTACCACGAAAGCGAAACGCCAAAGGAGCGCTACATCGGCGGGCGCCGGCCGCGCACTACCTAGCATTGTGGCCGGCTCTGCTTCCGTAATGAGGCTAAGCATAGCTCCTGCCGAGCCACGGTTGCCATTCATTCACGATACTCTTGAGGTGGTCCGATTACGCTGGACAGTTTAGGGCATTAAGTTGAAGAAGGTGTTGATGAGTATGATAAGGCGTCTGGTAGTCG